>JAAGZN010000390.1 GCA_024206165.1 Bacteroidota bacterium | reverse complement strand
GGCTCCACCAACATGACCACCACCGGCGGCTCGGTCATCTTCTTGCTGTTCATCTGCAGCTCAAGCTCGTGGACCGACTTCTTCTTCCAGTCGAAGGGCAACTTGATGGCGGACATGTTGAGCTTCAGCTTCTTGATGAGCTTCTTGTTCAGCTTCAGCTTGTTGTTCTTGAACTCCATGTGTGCCTGCAGCATCAGCTCAAATGACGACTTTGACTTCCAATCCTTTGGCAGCTTGAACATCCAACCCTTGTCTGGCTCATTGTTGTTGTTCTTGTTCTCGTTGTTGTTCTCGTTGTTGTTGACGTTGTTCATCATGGACCTGCAGGGACGAATTTAGAAAAAATCTAAAGATGTTAAACTCTCACCTCGTTGGTAGACGCTCAAGGGTGCATCCGCTCAAGCAGTAGAAGCCGTACAACCCGCCGTAGAAACCGTAGAAGCCGCTTGCTCAAGGTCCTTCCTCTGCAGCGATAGACAACACATTAATCGGATTCTGTCCGTGTCCGTTGGCGTCGACATTGCCGATATGATTCGTCTTTGTATCAGACCGGATATAGAACTAAACGCGTGGGTGACGGCAGCTTGAGTACATAATTACCCAACGAACCTCGGTACACAAAACGCCCATGTGTGCTCAGTGCTTTCACCCTTCCGCCAATGCGGCGTGGCAAAATGGCGGCGTAAAAACAAAATATAAATAAAAAATACAATAAAAAGAGGCAAAAGCGAATTTATTTGTCCAAATATCCCCCGCTAATATAGGAGGGAGCTAGGGAGCTAGGAGCTAGACGCCAGCTTCTCCAGCAGCAGCTTCCTCTGCAGCAGCTTCTTCCTGGGGGGTGGCATGCTGTACATAGTGTACATAGGTGTACATAGCGTACATAGTGTAGTGTAGTCGTACCTCCAGTGCCAGTGGCAGCCAGTGACCACCTCGGTGTCGACTTTGCCGTTGTCATCCTCATTGCTCCTGCACGCCTCCAGCAGCTTCTGCGGCAGGGGAGTCAGCTCCTTCTTCTCGTCGATGCCGATCGTGGTGGCACTGCTCTCATTCTTCTTGTCAAGGTCGATCATGATCGCACTCTTCTGTGTCTCGTCCTCCTGGAGAAGCAAATATGAAGTTTAACAAAGGCTTTTTAAAGAGGGTTACTAACTAACCTTCATAGTGTAGACGACTAACCACTTGACGCCGGACAGGACGGACTCAAACTTCTCCCTGAAGATGATCACTTTCGGCTCCACTGTGTCTCCGTTCCTGTCCAACAACTCGTACTTCTCGTTGACGGGCAGCATCATACCGTAGTAGAGCTCCTTGACGGTGAGCTCGGTGGTATGATCGACAGGCTGCTGGACCTTCTCGCCGCCGCCGCCGCTTCCGGTGTACTTCTTGTCGACAGGCTGCAGCATGTTGTCGATGTCGATGTCGCTTGTAGCAGTAGGTCCTTCCCCTTGAAGCTCCTTCCTCTGCAGCGTTAGGCGACACATTGATCGAAGACTGTCCGTGAGTGAGGGCGTCGGCACCGCCGCTATATCAGACCGGAAATAGATTAACCACGTGATGACGTGACATGACGTGGATTACTATTCGGTACAGTTGGCCTACGGTACAGTTAGCCTACGGAACAATTAGCCTACGAGACAGTTAGCCTACGAGACAATTAGCCTACGATACAGTTAGCATCCGGTACTTTTGGACCAAAAAAATTGTGATACGGAACTTTT
>JAAGZN010000389.1 GCA_024206165.1 Bacteroidota bacterium | reverse complement strand
CCGATCTCGGCTACTGGCGGACCCTGTATCCGCTGCAATTAAACCCGGATATTTCTTAACACTGCAGTGCAAGGCACTGCAGTGCACTGCACTGCACTGGAATGCACTGCAATGGACTGCAATGCACTGCACTGCACTGCACTGCAATGCAGGCCAGGCTGCTAATGCGGCCATACCACACAGTGTGCGAATTTAAGGGGTGATGGGGGGAATAGACCTATATTCCTAGGAAACCCTATAAATTATAACATTTTGGAATCCTGGGTTCAAATCCTGATCTGGGGTGACACTTGTAAGGCAATTTCAGGGTAATCGGGGTAATTAGGGGTAATCTGGACATTGCTCTACTTATCATCACAGAGACCCCGTGCATTTTACCATTTAGGAATCCTGGGCTCAAATCCTGATGAACAGTGAGGTCCATGCCGTCGCTCCCCTCCCAGAGAAGACAGTTCAGCAGAATCTGCTTGAGGGTGCATACTGGTATCTCTGAAATACTTGAGTATTTAGGTGATGGGAAATTTGCAATTAAAATCAAAAGTTCTACACACATTTATCCAGGATTTAAATATGGTTTAGTTTAATGGGTAAGCTGTTTTAGATGCTCATTCCTTTGGAATGGCATCTCTAACAGTCATATTTTCAGTTCAGGCGGAGACACAGAAAATACAAATAATCCATAGTGGATAGTTAATAGTGGTTAGTGGACAGGGGATAGTGGATAGTGGATAGTGGATAGTGGATAGTGGATAGCGGATAGTGGATAGTGGATAGTGGATAGTGGATAGTGGATAGTGGACAGTGGATAGTGGATAGTGGATAGTGGATAGTGGATAGTGGATAGTGGATAGTGGATAGTGGATAGTGGATAGTGGATAGTGGATAGTGGATAGTGG
>JAAGZN010000388.1 GCA_024206165.1 Bacteroidota bacterium | reverse complement strand
GAATCCGACCATGCGTCTAACTTTATACATTGCAAGGCGAAAGTGGGAGGAATCAGGCCGCAAAGTGGAGTGAGCAAAAATAATTTGACAACATTTTGGCCCAAATCGGCCGTTTTTTGGGAAACAATTGAATATATCACCGGAATGTGCCATGTTGGCATACACGTTTCATACATGGCTGGAAAGCTGTTGAAAATGCGGATTTTTGGGTAAAAAAAGTTTTGGGTCAACTCTTATTTTGTGGGCACAGGGAATTTTGTCTTCACCTGATCAAGAACCTGATCCATTAGCTTACACCGCCTCCTAACAGAGCCCTCACCCTCTCCTCCTCACCTCCACCTCTTCCACCTCATCCTCCTCATTATCCTCCACATTCTCCTCCTCCTCCTCAAACTACTCGTCTGGACAACACCTGAGCTTAATCCCGTCGTTTGCTTGTTTGTTACAGCATGCTGCCGGCTTGAGCGGCCAGGGGCTGGCGGAGGAAATACTGATGGTGCGTGGTGCCGCGGCAACTGTTATTTCCTAGGAGGAACTGTTTTTTTCAAGGAGGATACGTTTGGTCCTCCCATGCAATGAAAAATCGGCCAAATTTCAAAGTTAGCCACAGTTTTGAAAAGCTAAGATGGCAGAGATTACGATGAGCCTGGTTTCAGACCAGTCACCACTAGAGCCAGTTGAAGTCCGATTCCCCACTCACAGCTATTTCCGTCCCCAGCCCCTTGTCCGGAGGGACCATAGGGAGGGGAGGACAAGGGGCTGGGAACCAGGTCGGACGGAGACCCCATACTTTCTAGTTTTGAACAAGAGTTTCAAGTGATATAGGCCACAAAATCCGGAAGGGGGAAAAGGGGCAAATGGGGAAAGGGGAAAAGGGGGGAAAGGG
>JAAGZN010000032.1 GCA_024206165.1 Bacteroidota bacterium | reverse complement strand
TTGCTTTTTTAACTCTGAAATAAAAGTTTTAAAATCATGAATATAAAATGTATCTAATTTTTTGGTTATTTTAGGAATAGACAAGTTGTCTTTTATGCGAGTTAAAAATTTTGTTTTTTTAGTTTGAAGTTGTTTATTTAGGTCAAGCATGGTATCGGATTTTTGAATGAAGGGAGCTTGATTAATATTTGTTACATCTGGAATAGGCAATTGTCTAAAATCATCTGGATAAAAATAATTTTTTAGTCTATGTCTTCTTATGTTATTTAAAAAATTATTCGCATATTTTGAATTAATTATTGAAAGCAAATATTTTAAATTAAATTTTTCTGAAATTTTTTCTAATTTATCTCTTGTTTTATTATTGTTTTTTTTAACCGAGCCTTCAATACTTCTATTTTTTATTTCTTTTAAATCAGTAAATAATTTAAAAACAATTACTCCATGACTACAAATAACGCCTGTATCATCAAAAACACCTTCTGTTAAACATCCTCTTAAAATCTTTTTCCCTGTATATAATTCTGAAAATGTGGGTCTTACAAGTTTTTTGGGAACTCTATCAGTACCCCATTCTAAAAATTTTATTCGTTCAAATTCATACCTTTTTAAGTCTTTCCCTTCAACAAAAGGCTTACAATTAATTTCATTTTTTTCAAAACTAATTAAGTCATCTTTTGTAAATTCACCTTTCCAGTATCTTTCATCACTATTTGGTCTTAAACCATAGCTGATATAACAAATATTTTTTAATAAAATATGCTTAATCTTTAATTTATTTTCTTGATAATTTTTTTTAAAAACTTGAATTGGTTTTATTTCATCTTGTGAGTTAAATATTTGTTCTATAATTTCTTGATTATCAAGTGAGTTTTTATGAATATTTTTTATATAAATTAAATTAGGGTTTTGATTTCTGATAATTGTAATAACTGGAGTAACTCCAACTTTTTTAAATACTTCAATATTTTCAAAATAATTTATAGATATTAAATTTTTAGTTTTTAATATCCACTTTTGTAATTTAAGAGCATATTTGGAAGTTGTAATAGAATTAGAAACGATAAATCCATGCAATCCATTTAATTTTAAAAGCTTAATACTTCTTTCATAAAACGGAACCATTAAATCCCATTTCTCATATAAAGTTTCATAGTTTTTTGAACTATCTAACCATTTTCTTTGTTTAATAAAATTAATATTTTCTGTGTCTGCTCTTACATACGGCGGATTCCCAATAACAACATCAAAACCGCCATTATCCATAATTTCCTTAAACTCAACATCCCAATCAAACGCCTTATCCCCTGCAACCTCTCTATCATTAATCAGCGAATTACCGCATTTAATATTATTGCTCAAATTCGACAACTTCCTGCCTTGTTGTGCCGTTCTCAGCCACA
>JAAGZN010000387.1 GCA_024206165.1 Bacteroidota bacterium | reverse complement strand
TGTGGCACCAAATGTTTATCTCGATACCCTAGCTAGTAAAGGTACATTTAAGCCTCTACAGATCACCAATTCTCTCTTATAAACGATACTTTAAGATTCTAGTATTATTTTACTTTTTCCTTATAAAAGTATGCTATCGAATCCAAAAAGGATACCTTTCCCTCCCATCCCTTCCAGAACAATGCTGTTTGGATAAAACCCTTCCCCAACACTCAAATCATATCTTACAACTTTTATCTCAAAGTTCTTAGTTAGTTAGGATGCGTATAAGCCTATACAAGTCACTAACCCTTTTTCATATATCATGGTTTGAGTTCTAGTACTAAGTCATTTTATCGTTATATAGTTTATAATGAAAGCCGAGAACAACATATCCTCCTCCCCCCTTCCCCCTCAAAACAATGTTGTATTATAACAACTCAACTTGCACTGCATCGTGCACTTGCCATATTGGCGCTCAAACCCCCTACTCGGTCAAACCTAGTATTGTTTCAACTACCCTCACTATAGTGTATAATCCACGAAAAAGGTAATACATTCAAG
>JAAGZN010000386.1 GCA_024206165.1 Bacteroidota bacterium | reverse complement strand
TTCATATTCTGTTATATGAATTTTTATTGTTTGAGGACTTAAATATAATAGATGTGCTATTTCTTCTATTGTTTTTACTTCATCATGCCATAATAAAACTTTTATTCTGTCTTTTATTCGACCATCTCTCTCTTTTCTATATTGAGATAATAATTCTTTTCTTGATGAGGATGATAATATATTCATTTTGTTATATAAATAATTTTGTACTAATATCAAAAATTATTTATTATTTACAAATTATTTATTAATCTTCAAATGGAAGAAGTATATATATAATCTAAGTGAGAATTTTAATAAAAAGGCATTTACATTTGCAGTTAAAACATATCCTTTAAGTAAAGAAATAAGTAATTATGGTCAATATGATGTAAGAAAAATTTCTCGAGAAAGAAAATTATGTTCTCAATTAATGATTGCTAAAAATAAATGCTATCTTTTTCCTAAAATGAATCAAGAAATTGCTCTTATATCATTCACTCGAAATTCTTCCAGTAAAGAAAATAAAATGGAAAGAATTATTAAAAAGGCATCTACTTTAAATAAAATGAAATCTTTTCCTAAAAGAACTAAATTATCTATTTATGATCAATATCTAAATAATTCATTTTCTAAAAATACAAAATTAGAATTATTAAAAATATGGTTAATAGATCAAGATAATTTACCAAAAATAAGTAATGTTAAAGATTACCCTATTTCAGCAATTATTGGTTCTAATATTGAAAACAAAAATAGGATATATTTACAAATAATAAAATCATTTGATTTTGTTCCTAATTTAAAAGAAATTAACTGCAAATTTTACCACAGCCAAAAAATAAAACAAAAAATTGAAAAAAATATTTTATCTAAAAATATGATATTCATTTCTAATGATGATCTCAAAATTAAAGAAAATTTTAACTCAAATGAATATAAATTAATATGGAGATTAATTATAGATGGAAATATTATAGGATGTTCTTTTTATGGACACTATATTGATAGAGGAACCCAAGATTTTGGAATTATTGGTAAAGCATTAAGAAAAACTAATAATGTTCTTAAATATTTAGAACTTTCTTAATAATTAATTAGTTGAAGACAATACAAATTTTTTTAAATTACTTAATTGCTCTTAAAAATTTAGTTAGGGAGTTTCGTTAAAAGAAAAAATCAATAAAATTTAGTTAAAAACAAAGATTTAGCGGTATATTTAATAGAAAAATTACCCCAAAAATCAAGCATATACTTCTTCCATTTGAAGATTAATAAATAATTTGTAAATAATAAATAATTTTCGATATTAGTACAAAATTATTTATATAACAAAATGAATAGATTATCATCCTCATCAAGAAAAGAATTATTATCTCAACATAGAAAAGAGAGAGATGGTCGAATAAAAGACAGAATAAAAGTTTTATTATGGC
>JAAGZN010000385.1 GCA_024206165.1 Bacteroidota bacterium | reverse complement strand
TTGAGATTATATCTTCTGTGCTGCCATGGATCCGGACCGCCTCTGTGACTTGCCTCGGTCAGTCACGAACTGCTCCCACTCAGAGCGGGAGTTTAACATTATGTCTGCCATGCTGCCATGGACCGCCTCAGTGACTTGCCTTGGTTGTTCACAAACTGGTCCTACTCGGAGTGGAAGTTTGAGATTATATCTGCCGTGCTGCCATGGATCCAGACCGCCTCTGACCTGCCTTCGTCGGTCACGAACTGCTCCCACTTGGACCAGGAGTTTAAGATTATGTCTGCCATGCTGCCATGGATCCGGACCACCTCTCTGACATGCCTCGTTCGGTCACCAGCTGGTCCCACTCGGAGTGGGAGTTTAAGATTATGTCTGCCGTGCTGCCATGGATCTGGACTGCCTCTGTGACTTGCCTCAGTCAGTCACAAACTGCTCCCACTCAGAGCAGGAGTTTAAGATTACGTTTACAATGCTGCCATTGATCCGGACCACCTCTGTGACTTGCCTCGGTCAGTCACGAACTGCTCCCACTCGGAGCGGGAGTTTAAGATTATGTCTGCCATGCTGCCATGGACCGCCTCAGTCACTTGCCTTGGACGTTCACAAACTGGTCCCACTCGGAGCCGGAGTTTAAGATTATGTCTGCCGTGCTCCCATGGATCCGAACCATGCCTGTGACTTGCCTCTGTCAGTCAGGAACTACTCCCACTTGGAGTGGGAGTTTGAGATTATGTCTGCCGTGCTGCCATGTATCCGGACCGCCTCTGTGACTTGCCTCGGTCGTTCACAAACTGGTCCCAATCGGAGCTGGAGTTTAAGATTATGTCTGCCTTGCTGCCATGGATCCGGACCGCTTCAGTGACTTACCTTGGTTGGTCACCAGCTGCTCCCACTCGGAGGAGGAGTTTAAGATTATGTCTGCCGTGCCGCCATGGATCTGGACCATGCCTGTGACTTGCCTCTGTCGTTCAGGAACTAC
>JAAGZN010000384.1 GCA_024206165.1 Bacteroidota bacterium | reverse complement strand
TGGATTGGCCAACCAATCCGCTCACACACACAATAAATTGCTGGGAATTTATCGGTGTGGTTCCTCCCGCAGCTTGCCAGCTCGGCGGATAGGAACTGCACGTTATTCCGGCAGGCTTGCCGCACGGAATCACAGGAGTTCCTAGGAGCTTCGAGCGGGCTGTCCGCTGGGGAGGTTCGGGGAACAGCTGTTCCGGTCAGCTGACCCCGGCCGCATGGCCGGAGGTCTCTTCTGAGCCGGTCAGCCGTTCCGCCTCAGGTCGGCTCTGGGATCTCAGAGCGAGAGGACAGTGGGTCCTTCGCTCTGAGAACAGGGGTTTTCGTGGATTCAGATCTCAAGATGACTCCACGAAATCTGGTCTCCTCTGCGAGTAGCACTCCTCCACGATGGGTCTGCCATGGCTGAGTATCCTGGGATGGATGAATGGATGGATGGTTGGATCGATCGATCAATGTTTGACGAACATGATTTCTACGATCGTTTTGCGTTGTGAGTTTCCAGGTTGGAGGATGGCTGCTGCAGAAGTGCTACTTCGGCTGCTGCAGTCTGGAGGTCCCTTCGGCTGTTCACAAGTCCTTCGGCCCGAAGTTTGGGGGCTTCGTGCGTCCAGGGGGGCTACGAAGCCAGGTCAGATTCAATCTTGCTGCCACAACCAAATGATTGGGGATAATGTTCCTTTATTATTTCACCTGGGACTCCGGGAGTCATGTCAGGTGCTCAAATCATTTGTTAGTGATTCACATTTTGGGGCAGCTTCTGGTCGCTGTTGCAGGTTCACCGGCAGTGGCTCCACCTGGGGAGCGTCGGGGACGGCAGCGTGTTCGGTGGCTCCATCCACCTGGGCGACTTCGAGGACGGCGGCGTGATCGTCGTCGTCATGTACATGAAGTTTCCCGACGCAAGTACGTGTTGGCGGGAGGCCCTACAGGTGCGGGCCACTGTACAGGGTGCAGTGCAGTATTGCAGCAGTCCGGCGTCATGACGCAGATTGTGCTGCATTGTACGGGGGTACAGTGTGGCGCTCTTGCTGCATTCACACGGCCATATATTTACACACACTGTTACGTACACTGTGCGGGGAGTGGGCCGGCTCCCCACCCCCCGCCTCCGCCTCCGCCCCCCGCTCCCACCCCCGCCCGGCTTGCTCCGCGGGCGGGGGGGTTGGGGGGCTCTGCAGTGTAGTGAACTGGAGCCGCAGCTCGGTGTACATGTGTCCTTGCAATGCAGTGCCTGGCCTGACGGGACACTGGCCGGAGGCTAGCTGGTCCGCCGGCCTGAGAACTGACGGGACACCGGCCTGAGGGGCCGAGGTCTGCCGGCTCATTGCTGGTCCTCTGCTGCTGAGGAGCCGGTTCTGCGGCTGCTGGCCATTGTCTGGCTAGGTGACCATTCCTGACTTGACACAAATTAGTGTCATGTCATCAGTGTCACAGTGTACAGTCATTGTACTCTGTCGCCGTATGTAGTACACTTGTGCACCGCCCGGCGTGCTCCGCCATCCCGCCGCAGGTCCCAGCGGCTCCAGGCCCTGGGCCTCGGTCCGCCCGGCGTGTTCCGCCGGCGGGGGGTGGGGGCCGGGCTGTTCATGCACTGTTGCTGTACTATTCCGCCGTTTTAGTGCACTGTTGGCTGTATACTTTGCCATCTTGTCTCCCTCGCTGTCCGACTGACAAACAGTCAGTCTTGCAGCTGGTCTGACTGGCATCCCGCCGCGATATTCTCGCGGGGCTGGGTGCTGCAGTGTCGGGTGGGACTTGTTTGGTTGCTGCGGTGCAGCAGCCGCGGCAGTGCTGCTGTACTGATATATTATGGCACGTTGGTTCTGCAGTGCACTGCGTCACAACATGCAGTGTGCTGAACGGCTGTACTGGTGTGCAGTAGCACATTAGTGCTGCAGTACACTGCGTCACAGCGATGCAGTGTACAAGGCGCCGCAGTGGTGTGCAGCAGTCACGGCAGTGCAGCTTCTTTGTTGTGCTGCAGCACAATGATGCTGCGGTACATCGCAGCACTTTGTTGATGTACATTGGCTCTGCAGTGCTGCGGTACACCGCGCCGCGACGTTACAGTATACAGGGCGGCACAATTGTTGTGCCCTGTGGCTGTCGGTCCTGGTGGGGTTGTGGTTGTGGCTTGTGGCTCCTGTACCGGGCCGTCACTCTGTCTGGCCACGCCCATCGGGCCACTGGGCCTCGGCCCGCGAGCTGTGGTCGCCGGGCCGTGCTCGGCCAACCCTCCTGTGTCCTCTTCTTGTTCGTCCGTTTCTTCGTCTGCTTCTGCAACTTCGAGGTGGGCGGGACCAGGTACAGGTTGTTCGGCTCCTATTCCGACGGTGACTGCTTCACCTTCGGGGGCGTCTTGCTTGGCGTCCTGTGATACTCCCTTTATTCTGCCTACGGCCGTCGTTTTGCTTTGCACTGTGGTGGGGCGGCTTTCTCTACTTCTCTGCCTATCCAGGATTTAGTCTGAATTGCTGTACATCTTACTTAGATGTTGGAAAATCCCTCCGGAATTTTCATTTGTTCGTCAAATGTTGTTGGGTGCGGATTTTCCCGGTGGTGGTGTTGGCCACTGTCCGCTGTATCTCTACTGCGAGCGGTGAACAATATCCATTGCTTTGCTTCAATTCATTCTACTGACTGTTCGTCGTTGGCATTTGTACATTCTACATATTTTGTGTTTACGTCTCGGTAAGTGGCTTCTTGTCTTTTGTCGACAGAGGCTCCCCAGCATGTTCTTCGGTAAGTTGCATTTTTGCAGATCTGTCCTCAGATAGGCAAAAGTGTGTTGTTTGGCTCCTTGTTAACCGTTGCTATTAAGCATTCGGTTGAGCCGCATTGCGAGTGTGGATTGTTTTCTACAATCGGCACTGCTTCCTTGGAAATCTCCCACAAGAGTCGTTATTCAACGATCGGTTAGCAGGGGACCAAAAACTGCCATCCACTAGTGGTGGGCCTTTTTGGGGGACAGCTACGGCTGGGCGCCTCACGGGTCGGGGAGGTTTCCACCATTGTATCCAAACATTGCAGCTCCCACGGCCATGGTTACCATGGCGGTGGTGCAATGGGTGGATTGCTAGGTACTCTTCGGCTGCTCGTCTGCATTCTTGATTCGTCATTGTATGTCTTGTCCTTTTCTTCTGATATGTCCGCCCTCAGCTTGGCCGACATGTCCAGGGTATTCTACAACTGCACGTCTGGGTTCTTGTTTCGACGTCGTTCACGTGTCCTTCATCGACATCAGTGTTGACTGGTCTCGGCCCTGGGGAGGGCGAGGGCGCCATGTGTCTGGTATTAACCTTGACACTGCGGCCTGAGCGACGAGGGGCTCAGGTGCACGGCATGGCACGGGCGCCACGTGTCTGGTTATAACCTTGACACTGCGGCCTGAGCGTCAGGGGGCTCAGGTGCACAGCCTGGCGGTGTCACCGGGGCGGCCGTGCGGGCGGTCGGTGGCACGGAGGCGTGGTCAGTGCCTCTTTAGGCATGGACCAACTTTTTTGCCATTTCGGCATTCACATTTTTGTTGGGATGCGTTGCACCCCGTGCAGTGGTGCAGTATTGCTGTGCACACACATGCACACACTGTACAATGTACAGCTTGGCGCAGGCGCCACGTGTCTGGTTTTAACCTTGACACTGCGGCCTGAGCGACGAGGGGCTCAGGTGCACACCCTGGCACGGGCGACACAGCCTTAGCGTCAGGTGTCCAGTTTGGCGGTGTCACCGGGGCGGCCGTGCGGGCGGCCGGTGGCACGGGGGCGTGGTCAGTGCCTTCCTAGACTTGGACCTAATTTTTTGCCACTACGGCATTCACCTAATCGGTGTGCTGCGTTGCACCCGGTACAGTGGTGCAACTTTGCTGTGCAAGCACACGCACGCGCACACGCACACACACACGCACATGCACACACGGTACATTGTACAAGGTGTGGGGTGCCTGCTGTAGGGTGCTTTGGGTGCCAAGGTTGTGCAGTGCAGTTCGCATGGTCTGTGCGCACCACACAGCCTGGTGGATTGACCATGGTGCGGCATGCCACGGTGTTTTGGCCCGGCAGTGCAGTACTGTTGCAGTGCTGTGCTACAGCAGCGTAGTGTTGCACACACGCGCAAATGCGCACGCGGTACATATGTAGCACTAGGTGCAGGGTGCCTGCTGTTTGTTGCAGTTCAGTGCACCCAGTGCAGTGGTGCAGCATTGCTGTGCACGCACACTCACATGCACACGCATATGCACTCACAGTACATTGCACAGTCTGTCGCGGGCGCCACATGTCTCGTATTAACCTTCACGCTGTGGCCTGAGCTACGAGGGGCTCAGGGGCACCGCCTAGCACGGGCACCACATGTCTGGTTTTAACCTTGACACTGCGGCTTGTGCATGAGGGGTGCACAGCCTGGCGGTACCGCGGTGTCATCGGGGTGGCCGAGCGGGCGGTCGGTGACACGGAGGCGTGGTCAGTGCCTTCCTCGGCATGGACCAACACCCACACTTCAGCAATAAATTTGCTGGGATTCTTTGCAGTCCACCTGCCCACCTGGTGGTTTGGTGGCCTTTTTCCGGCGTTCACCACACGGCGCGTTTCTTTGTGTTTTGTCCGCTGCGTCCCCAAGGGACAGTTGGAGGTGGATTGGCCAACCAATCCGCTCACACACACAATAAATTGCTGGGAATTTATCGGTGTGGTTCCTCCCGCAGCTTGCCAGCTCGGCGGATAGGAACTGCACGTTATTCCGGCAGGCTTGCCGCACG
>JAAGZN010000383.1 GCA_024206165.1 Bacteroidota bacterium | reverse complement strand
GATCATGTAAAATAAATCAAAAATGCTCAAGTATGCCGTGACCAGGATTCGAACCTGGGTTACTGCGGCCACAACGCAGGGTCCTAACCACTAGACGATCACGGCCAACAGGAGACTTGGCTTGATAGGTGAAACAGATGGGTGCTTACATTAGGAAAAGGTGCTGGTATCGGGTGTTGGTGTTGATGCTGTCCTAACAACATGTCTTGGTCAAGACCCAAGGTCGACTCCTCAAGTCCCAGTCCCAATCTCAATCTGAATATTAAAATCGTAGTCCCAATCTCCCAATATCAGTCCTAGTCTCAGCCACCGTTTACCTAAAAAGGTTTCCGACACCGGGAATTGAACCCGGGCCACCTGGGTGAGAGCCAGGTATCCTAACCACTAGACCATATCGGATGCTGTATCCACCCCCCTGAAACTCTCCCCAAACTTGGCACCCTTGATTCCTGGAATCAGAGCTCTGTCAGGAAGGACATACAACAGGTGACATAGCATCTGCCTCCGTGGCGCAATTGGCTAGCGCGTTCGGCTGTTAACCGAGAGGTTGGTGGTTCGAGCCCACCCGGGGGCGCATACTTTTTTTCAACTCTGTTTTGTCATTGACCTCAACATTATCACTCAACATTATCACTGGAGTCTGGCAAGGATGCTCACAGAGTCAACCGGCTCGTTGGTCTAGAGGTATGATTCTCGCTTAGGATGCGAGAGGTCCCGGGTTCAATTCCCGGACGAGCCCTATGTAGCATTTTTGCACTTTTTCCTGTCGGTTTATGAACTAGAGCGTAAAGCTGACATATATGCACACGCAGGTTCGAATCCTGCTGCTGTCGTCTGCGCTTATGGCCCAATGGATAAGGCGCCCGCCTACGGAGTGGGAGATTCCAGGTTCGAGTCCTGGTAAGTGTACAACTGGCAGAGTCGTCTAATGGTTAGGACGTCACCT
>JAAGZN010000382.1 GCA_024206165.1 Bacteroidota bacterium | reverse complement strand
CATCTCCTCCTTCCCGAAGCCGAAGTTCTCCTTCATGTAGCCCGCAATCGCCGCCATCAGCGGAGACTCTGCCGCCATCTGGTGTATGCTCCCTATCCCGCCAATCTGCATTTCTATCAGATCATGAGCATTTATTTTTTGAGAATTTCAAAATAAAACAACAGCAGCAGCAGCCACCATCATGAATGAGAATTTCAAAATAAAACAACAGCAGCAGCAGCATTTTCCACCCCGTGTAAATTTCAAAATAAAACAACAGCAGCAGCAGCAACCCATGTAAAATTTCGAAATAAAACAACAGCAGCAGCAGGATTCTGCTGCTGTTAAAACAACAGCAGCAGCAGCAGCAGCAACCCATGTAAAATTTAAAAATAAAACAACAGCAGCAGCAGGATTCTGCTGCTGTTAAAACAACAGCAGCAGTAATTTCAATTCATTTAAAACCTGCCTCCCACTCCATTAGCGATTTTGCAAATTTGGTTCAATGTGAAATGAATTTGAAATCAAATAATTTTTTGATAAATGAAAATAAATTACCAATGGAT
>JAAGZN010000381.1 GCA_024206165.1 Bacteroidota bacterium | reverse complement strand
GACGTCCTTTCTCGCTTAAACAACTTTTTATTGATAAATATTTGTTTCGAATTTTTGTAAGCTCTTTTTCTTTTTGTGTCATACCTAAATATAACACTAATATCATATTATCCAAGTTATTTTATTACATTTCCTTAGTAAAAATAAGTTCAATTTTAATCTAAATTTAAACATTAAAAACTTGCATTTATTATATAAAAAGGCTAATATATAGAATCTATTAAACATTTTAATTACAATATCATGACAGAACAAAATTTTGATAAAATAAATGACAAACTAAATAGTCTCAAAGAAGAATTTGAGAAATTTTATACTAAAAACAATAAAGCAGCCGGAACAAGAATAAGAAAAGGAATGCAAGAATTAAAGGTTTTAGCCCAAGAAATTAGAGTTGACGTGCAGAATAGAAAAACGAAATAAATTAAATATTTGTAAACTAATTCTGATGAATTCTATTTTATCATTATCTAAAAATCTGTTTTTTCATAAATATTTATATTTATTACTGGACTATTTCAGAAGATAAATTACTTTGTATCTCATCCCCGTCCCTTTTGTTTTTTTCACTTTACCTTAGTAAAGTGTATTATTCAATATTTATTTTTTGTTATTTATTTAAAACTTATTAATTTTTTTATTAATTGACGATGGAAATAAGAAATAAAATCTTTGAATTCAAAGTATCTTTAGATAAGGATACCTATAGAGTATTTAAAATAAAAGGAAGTACAACTTTGTATAAACTAGCAAATACAATAACCGATTTGTTTGATTTTGATTTTGATCACCTATTTGAATTTCATAGTAAAAAGAAAACCCTTTTCGGAATTCGTGAATGCTATGAATTAAAACTTCCTGCTGATATGGATCTTGCTCTTAATCCAGATGCTAAAGATGTTAAAAAAACACAAATATATAAAGTATTTGAAAAAGGAAAAAGTTTAACTTTCTGGTATGATTTTGGCGATGATTGGGAATTCGATATCAAATGCAAATCTATTTCTAATGCTAACCCACAAGAAGTATATCCAATGTTAGTAAAAGAATATGGAGTAGCTCCTGAACAGTATGATTATGATGAAGAGCCAGAAAGCTAATAAATATACTGGCCTTTAAACCTGTTCTAAATCATTTAAAATAATATCCATAAAAGCCCTCCCATATTTTCTAAGCTTATTTTCCCCGACCCCACTTATTTTAGCAAATTCATCCAAAGATTTAGGTTTTTCCAAAACCATTTCCCTTAAAGCCCTATCATGGAAAATCACATAAGGAGGCACATTTTGTTCCATTGCCAATTGCATTCTTTTTGATTTTAATAAATTGAATAAAGCCGTTTCTCTGCCATTAAAAGCAGAACTTACTACAGAAGGCTTACTAACCTTTTTAACCTTTATCTTATCTTTGATTATATATCTACGTAAATAAACAGTTTTTTTTTCTTTAATAAAGCGAAACCCCTCAGAAGTAATTTTTAAACCCCCAAATCCCGTAATATCAACACTAAAGAGATTTTGAGCTATCAATTGCCGTAAAATACTCTTCCACTCCCTTTCCTTAAATTCTTTTCCTATACCATACGTACTAATTCTATTATGATTGAATCTAAAAATCTTACCATCCTCCTTCCCCAACAACACATCAATTATATATCCTATACCAAATCTTTGTCCCGTCCTATATACACAAGAAACAGCTTTTTGAGCTGCTATAGTACCATCATAAGAATCCTGTTGAGTAAGACAAGTATCACAATTATTACACTGAGAACATTTATCTCCAAAATATTCAAGGATAACCTGCCGTCTACATTTAGTAGTTTCACATAAACCCAAAAGAGCATTTAGCTTTTGATGTTCTATAAACTTTTGACTTTCATCAGCATTAGAACCATAAATAAAATTTCTTTGTAAAACCACGTCATTTGTTCCATATACCATTAAGGCATTTGAAGGTAATCCATCTCTTCCTGCCCTACCTGTTTCCTGATAATAAGATTCAATATTTTTGGGAATATTTAAATGAACAACAAAACGTACATCAGGCTTATCAATGCCCATGCCAAATGCTATAGTTGCCACCATGATTACCTTTTCAGATTTTAGAAATAAATTCTGATTTTGAAAACGATGATTATCAGGCATACCAGCATGATATGTTAATGCATTAAATCCTTTTTGACATAAAAATTTAGTTAAATCTTCAGTTTTCTTACGACTAGAACAATATACAATACCACTATCATTAAAGTGTTTATCCTGAATAAATTTTAATATTTGTTGTTTTGCAGAATTTTGTTCAATGATTGAATAATTAATATTTGGACGATCAAAACCTTCAATAAAAATCTCGCCATCTTTAAGGTTTAATTTTTCAATAATATCTTTTCTTGTAGCATTATCCGCTGTAGCTGTAAGTGCTAATCTAGGAATTTCTGGAAATTCTAGAGATAAGACGGTTAATTTTTGATAAGAAGATCTAAAATCATGTCCCCATTGAGAGATGCAATGAGCTTCATCTATTGCGAATAAAGAAATAGGTGAATTATGTAGTAAATCAATAAATTGTGGTGTAATGACTCTTTCTGGAGCAACATAAATTAGGTCTATTTGCCCATTTTTCATTTTTGCTTGTGTATTTAAAATATCTCTATAGCTAATGCTGGAATTAATAGCCGCAGCTTTAATTCCCAGTTCTTTTAATGCATTAACTTGATCTTGCATGAGTGCTATTAAAGGGGAAATAATTATTCCTATACCATTTCTGCATAATGCAGGAATCTGATAGCATATAGATTTGCCACTTCCTGTAGGCATTAATACGAAGACATTTTTTCCTGTTATTACGTTGTTGATTATTTCTAGTTGTTTCCCTCTAAATTGATTGTATCCATAGATTTTTTGTAGAATTTGAATAGGAGAATCTTTTATTTGTTGCATGATGTGTCGGTCCATTTGGAATTATTATGAAATATCTGATAATAATTTTATACTGATAGTATGTTGTTATTAAAATAATTGTTTGAAAGTTTTAAGATAAGAAATTTCTGTTTTATATGTGAGGTGGTTTTTGTATTAAATTCTTTAATAGAAGATATGTGTATTTTTATTTAAAAATTATGAGTAAAAATAAGTTTGAAGATTTATAAAATCTATTGAACAATTCATCAGAAGATTTTGAAAAGTTTTATAGTAAGAAGCATAAGGCATCAGGAACTCATATTCGTCAATGGATGCAAAAGTTAAAGGTTTTGGCTCAGGAGATTAGAGTTGATATTCAGAAGAAGAAGGTTTGAGAATAACATATTAGATATATGTTAAGATGTATTTAAAACCAGTTTATTTCCAATAGAAAAGATCGATTATCAATACATTTTCAAATGTGATTAGTATAATTTTAAATTTGGCCCGGCATTTTTTAATACCTAAATAAGGAAATCACTAAATAAAGATTTAATGAAATAGGTAAATACCAAGATAAGGAAAAGTCTTTATTAATATAGAAGGCCAATAAGGCAGAGAAATTGCATTAAATTTATTATTATTTGTGTTTTTTCGATATGGATTTTTTATAAGATTTTAAAGTAATGTTTTTTGATATATATTAAAAGTATGTATGGAAAAATTTCGGCATTGCTACTTAATTATAGATAAATAATTATTTCTTTTTGCAATTAATAGCCTTATAGAATATTCCAACATTTTTATACATTTGCTATAACATTTAGATTTCCTCCTCATTCTAGCTAGATAATGTCTTAACAAACTGTTGTATCCTTCTATTGTATATGTTTCTGCTTTTGATTGAATATGTATTTTTTTGGGTATCATTTGTTCATATGCTATATAATAGTCTGTGTAGACATTTTCTATTGACTTATTTTTTGTTTTATTCCATAATTTAAGCCCTGTTTTTCTATCCCTTTTTCCGATAACAATATTAATGAATTTTTTTCCAATTCTATCAACAGATATCCATATCCATTTTGGTTTTTTTTTGAAACATATGTATGCATTTCATCTATTTCTATTTCTTGTGGAGCCTTGCCTTGTTTTTGAAGTTTTGTTAGTTTATTGCCATAAGACCTAATCCATCTTAAGATTGATACATTGCTAAATTTTAGTATTCTACCTATTGATCTAAAACCTAAGCCTTCTAAGTATAATTGCAGGGTTTGTCTTTTGATATCTAATGTCGCAGCTGTGCTTTTGGTTATTACTGTATGTCTAAATTTGCATTTTTTACATTTATAACGTTGTTTATCATTTGCTTTTCCATCTTTTGTACATTTATTATGATGACATTTCGGGCATTGTTTATTTATCATTTGTATTTATAGGTTTGTAAATATACAAATTTACAAAAACTATTTTTTAGTAGCAATGCCAAAATATCGTTGGTGTTGAGAGATTTAAAATCTATTTTGAGTATATCTTGAAATAGAGGTATTGTATATTTAGTTGGGAGTTTTTATGATTATTTTATAAATTGAGAAATAAGTAAGTAATGAAATGAAGATGTAGTGAAATAAGATATGGAGTAAATAGTGAATTAAGGAAATAAGTAATGGATAAAATTAGGATTATATGTCAATTTTAGTTGGAGTGCTATCCCAAAAAGGAGGAGTTGGTAAAAGTATGGTAGCTAGATTATTGGCTACGGAATATGTTCGTATTGGATGGAATACTTTGATAGCTGATATGGATGGATCTCAAAGTACTTCTAGTGAGTGGTCTCAACGTAGGAATCAACAAGAGATAAAGCCATCGGTGGATGTTAAGGAATTTAGTATGGTAGGTAATGTTTTAGTTCTTAAAAAAGATTATGATATTATTATTTTTGATGGAGCACCTCATTCAACTTTGGTTACTAAGGAAATTGCTGAAAATAGTGATTTGATAGTTTTGCCAACAGGGAGTTCATTGGATGATTTGAATCCTCAAATACGTCTTGCACATGAGCTTGTGGATAGTGGAATTGATTCATCGAAGGTTGTATTTCTTCTTTCTAGAGTTGGAAATAGTGAAGTAGAATTGAATGATGTGATTGATTATATAAATCAAACAGGCTATACTCTTTTGAAAGGTTATATACCTGAGAAAACGGCTTTTAGATTGGCTATTAGAGAAGGTCGTTCTTTAACTGAAACTCGGTATTCTGGATTGACAGAGAAGTGTGAAAGTGTGGCCCAGTCTGTTGCTGATAAAATACATGAATTAACAAATTAGATATGGCAATACAAGTTAAGAATTCAAAGTTAAAAAGCGGATTAGGAAGTGCTCCGAAGAGAGAAGAGCCTAAGATTACAAATTTGAGTAAGTTTCCTTCTGATGTTTTGGTGTCGCTTAGTTTTAAGGTTCCAATTGAATTTCGTAGAGAGTATAAGCAATATGCTCTTGATAAGGATAAGTCAATGTCTGATATTTTGAAAGAATCTTTTAAGGCGTTTAGGAAAAATAATTTATAGGTGTATTAGACTTATTATTTGTATGCTACTTTTTTATGAAAATCTCGAAAAAGTGTTTCTGAATAATGGTATTTTTATATAGGATTGGAATAATTAAGTAATTCTAGTTATTTTTGGGCATTGTTAATTTAAAATAGGTCTTAAGGTTTTTCGCAAAATAATTCTTCATTTTAAAAATTATTTTGAAGTTTTAAAATACAGAATTTATAAATAACTATACTAAGTTAACAATGCCTTATTTTTTAATTCTGTTTGATCGAAGTAGTATAATGCGTTTTCTGATAATGTGGTGATTTCTAGCTTTTGCTCTTCTGGGATTAATTGGCTTATTTTTTCTTGTAAATATGTTTTCCCTGTGCCACTTGAGCCTAGACT
>JAAGZN010000380.1 GCA_024206165.1 Bacteroidota bacterium | reverse complement strand
CTTACGAAAAAGGGATAGAAGTTACGAAAAAGGATATGGATGCTATAAACATTAATGGCGACAAATTTCATCCTGAATGGAATTATACCATTGAAAATTCTGCATAGCCAATCGTTTAGGTTATTAAATTACAGATCCTTAATGAGAAGTTTAGTCATATGTCGACTAGGCACAAAACTACTGATGAAGAGATTGCTAGTTTGCATCCTAAAATTAGAAGGCAAGCTGCTAATTGCATCAATGAATTAAATAATTCACAAAGTAGATATAGAGTTCAAATTTCTAATAAGTGGAAAAACAAAGAAATTGAATCGCATGGAGGATATAGATCTAACTCAGAGCAAAATAACTTATACAAAAAAGGAAGAAAAGGGGATACAGTTATAAATAAAAAAGCAGTTGTCACAAATGCAAAAGGAGGAAAAAGTTATCATAATCATGGTTTGGCTTTTGATATTTCAGTTATTGAGAATGGGGAATATATCAAAGATGGGGATAAAAATAAACAAATAATTGAAAAATATTTCTTGAAAACTATTAAAAAGCATGGTTTTGAATGGGGTGGAGAATTTAAAGATTTCTGTGATCCTCCTCACATTCAAAAGAGTTTTAACTATGATACAGATGATTTAATAGAAATGGATAAAAATAATGAAAAATTGAATGGATATTTACAAATAGATGAAAACAATAAAAAATAAAAATAATATATTATCACTTATTTTTGTAGTGATATTTATGAGTTTTACTAAAAAAATACATTCTAAAAATTATTATGATATCATTAATAAAAAATGTAAGGAAATAGATAATAATATAAAAAATGAATCTTATAACAGAATAAGAGTATTTGAAAATGATAGCAGAGGACCATGTGAGCATATTTTATTCTATGATAAATCTGGCAATTTAAAAAAAGTTGAATTAGGTGCAGGTGATTATTCACAGACTATGTACTTTTATTCATATTATTTTGATCAAGGGTTAATTTTTATCGATGAGACAAAAGTTATACATGATATGGAAGAGTATGAGAATGAATCTAAAACAAAAACTTTGACTGATAAATTTTATTATAAAAATAATGAAATTATCAAATGGATAAAATTTAATAAAATAGTAGTTCATAACAAAAATGAAATTCATATAAAAGAAACAAATCAATTGGAGATCATAGATTCCTATTTATATTTTAAAAATAAGCATATATCTAAAAAAGTATATTCAGGTAAAGGAAGATTTAGTAAGCTTTTAATTTTAAATGGTAAAAAAATTAAAATAAAACTAAAATATAATATTGATGACCATGATAGCAAATTAGTTATATACACTTCAAATAAAAATGATGATTTAGACAAAGTTTTGTTTAGCAAACATCAACCCCCTAAAAATCAAATATCTGAATTCATAGTAAACTCTATATATGCTTTTAAATTAAGAATTAGATCGAATGATACAAAAGTAAATTGGAAAATAGAATTAGAATTTGAAGAAATAAAAGATTAAAATAATTATTATTTAGTATCTATTAGAAAACAAATTTAAAGGGAACAAAGTATGCAGATTTGTAGTTTAAAAATGTAAACTATAATCAGGATTAAACTGAATCACTATCGAATGGAGCAAATTTATTTGTAAACTAATACCAGGACTATTTTTCAAAAAACAGTAATTCAAACCTAAAACCGGTATTTTTTACACAAAGAGCAGGAATATGCGGAGTTCATCAGTCGCTACACTCGCTAACGCTAGCTGCGCTCCTTCTTCACGCTCATTCCCTTTTTTCCCTTTAAAACCCAATAAGGCCTTGCTTCGCAAAAATAATAAAAAAGGGAAAAAACCATTCGCCGATTTAGTGCTCACCCGCGATCGCATCCCCAAATTTTTATAAGCCTACGCTTAAAAAAATTAACGGAAAAACGCTTGTTTTACAAGCTATCATTTTTCCTGGGTCTGCTCAATTCGCTTGCGGCTCGCTTTAGCTCCCGCTTTTAATAATTTTTAAAGGAGCGGGAAAGTTTAATATTTATTTCTTATTGAATAGAGAGAACGTTTTCATTAAGTCCGAAAAGAGAAATATTT
>JAAGZN010000379.1 GCA_024206165.1 Bacteroidota bacterium | reverse complement strand
CTTTTCCCACAGTCACTGTGGGAAAAGCAATTACTAGGCAAAAGTCATTGTTTGAGCCAAAACAAAACATGTTCCTGAGTCCCACGAGTGCCAGCTACAATATGAGACCAATTTTGGCCAATTTGACCCATAGTTGTAGAATTTACCTAAAAAGTGACCATTTGGGCCAATTCCACATGCCCACTGCGGGAAAAGCAATTACTAGGCAAAAATAAGTGTTTGAGTCAAAACAAAGGCTGTTCCTGACTCTCACAATGGCCAGCTACAATATAAAACATGAACACATAGATGGCGTAAACAGGAACAAACCAAACAGAGGTGAAATAACCCTAAAAATTACAAGAAAATTGAGAAAAATTTAAAAAATGCAAAAAAAATCTATTACCCCAAACAAAACTGTTCTATTTCCTCGAGCACTCACTGTTAGGAAGGCGCTGATGTGGTTTAATTTGATGAAAACTGCCGCACTTTTTCAAAATTGCTTTTCTCACAGTGGTACTTTTTTCACTGTGAGAAAAGCTGTAAAATGGTGAAACTCCATAAGATTCCAAGTTTAAGGCATTCTCTGTCCTTCCACATGTCATGTGCATGGATATACATCAGAATTTCAACTCCCTAAAAGTCAATTTATATTCTTATTCAAAATCGTCATTTTCAGCCATTCCACTGTGGGAAAAGCTGCCATCTGGGTAACTGAAGCACTTTCGGACTTTTTTCAACTGATCTAAACTCCCCTTGGTAGCCCCTATGAAATGGCAAAATATGTTTCCCTTGAAAAAATTTTCATTTTGAAAAAGTTTCCACCGTCGTTGACAGTAACACAGCCCCACAGGCAGCAGCCCACCCTGGCACCCTGGCCCACCCTGGCCCACCCTGGCACTGCGTATT
>JAAGZN010000378.1 GCA_024206165.1 Bacteroidota bacterium | reverse complement strand
GCTTATTACACCGAGAGTTTCATATAGATCCCCATGAAACTTAGTGAGAACTTTGCTCCGCAATAAGAGTTCACCTCAATTTCTGTTAAAGTAAGCCTTTCGCATGGAATAAAACGATTTTCTTAGCTCTAAAAGTTGTAAACATACGTATTACAATAGTTCGGTCCATGGGAACAGCCTAGAACTTATTAAACCGAGGGTTTCTTATAGTTCCTCATGAAACTTAGTGAAAACTTAGCCCGCAATAAGAGTTCACCTCAATTTCTGTTAAAGTACGCATTTCGCAAGAAATAAAACGATTCCGTTAGCTCTAAAACGTTGTAAAGATACGTATTACTACAATTCTGTCCATGGGAAAAGCCTAGAATTTTTTTACACCGAGGGTATCTGTTAGTTATCCATGAAACTTAGTGAAAACTTAGCCCTGCAATAAGAGTTCACCTCAATTTCTCATAAAGTACGCCTTTCGCATGGAATAAAACGATTCCGTTAGCTCAAAAAGGTTGTAAACATACGTATTACAACAGTTCTGTCCTTGGGAATAGCATAGAGCTTATTACACCGAGAGTTTCATATAGATCCCCATGAAACTTAGTGAGAACTTTGCTCCGCAATAAGAGTTCACCTCAATTTCTGTTAAAGTAAGCCTTTCGCATGGAATAAAACGATT
>JAAGZN010000377.1 GCA_024206165.1 Bacteroidota bacterium | reverse complement strand
TACCAGAAATTGTACGGTCGAGTTACCAACGTTTGTGGTAATCGCAGGGGTCAGCCCAACCGGTCTGCAATGGAAGGGCCTCACCCTGGAAGAAACTCCTCGTTGATCAAGTTGTCTTCCCCGTCAGGTAAGTATGAAGTGCACAGTGTTGTGATTTTGAGCCCGGCTCTCAGAGGAGATCATGGTGATTGTGGGAGGATGCAGAAAGCACGGATTTTGCAGCAAAAATACATCTCATCGACGAGAAACACGAAATGAGAGGTTCCCAAGAGGGTTGATCTTCGTGACAAGTTAATGCTGCTATCATTTGTAAGAAACTATTGTGTGCCGGTTTTTTGTAAGAATTCTGGAACTGCTTTTTAAGCAAGCAGGGTAGTCTTTGCTCAATTCGAATAGTTTTTAAAAAACAATGAGAAAATGCTCAGAGGCACTGAAAATATTAGCTAGGCATTTCTTATAGAAGCCAACTTTATTTCGAAATCGATGCTGAATGAAGTGTGAATACCTGAATTGTTAGAGGGTATAAGGCAATAAGGCCTGTGTGAGTGAGAT
>JAAGZN010000376.1 GCA_024206165.1 Bacteroidota bacterium | reverse complement strand
TGCATTTGTATCTTTGTTTTTTCAATACTAGGCCATCCTTTGTATATGTAGATGATTTACATTTTGGACATTCTTTCATTTATATAATTTTTGGTTTAATATATAAATTTAATCAAACTATACGAAATTAACAATGCCAATATTAGTAATAGCAGAATAAATGTACCTCTTTTGAAGCTTTTAATATCTAGATCAAAATATTTGAATAAATTGAACAAAAATTCTGATACTATTATACATCAATTATGTTATACATATAGTTTTCATGAGATAGATAAAAGATTAAAACTTATCAAGTATTTACATTCTAAAGGTGCTGATTTAAAAATAAAGAATAAGAATAAAAAGACTCCTTTAAAAATTGCAAAAGAACGTTATTTAACTCCAATCAAAAATTATCTTTCTAAGGAAACTAGCATATTTAAATCCATAAAAAATTTGTTTTAACTAAATTTTATGAATATCTAACGCTACAATGCCAAGTTTTTGAGATATATCTTTTTCTTTAGATTTTAAATATGAATGGATATTAAGTCTTTCTTGAAGTTCATCTGATTTTAATTCTGTTTTTAAAAATTCTTGGTTTTCTATAATTAGTTTTCTTATTGTATATAATTTTAATTTTAAAATATTTTTATAGGCAGAATTTTCTAAATTGTTCTCTTCTTTGGTTATATGATGTCCTAATCTATCTTCCCAATT
Source organism: Bacteroidota bacterium (assembly GCA_024206165.1). Lineage (GTDB taxonomy): Bacteria > Bacteroidota > Bacteroidia > Cytophagales > Amoebophilaceae > JAAGZN01. The sequence goes on along the minus strand of JAAGZN010000376.1, from coordinate 6,604 downwards.
ATTACTCATTTCATTTTTAGTTGCAATAAGGTCTATAACATAATTTTTTAATTCAATATTTTCTATATTAAGGAAATAATTGATATCTGCAGCATTCTGATTTCTAAATTCTTCTATGATAATTTTACAATTATGGTCAAAGAACTGAATTTCTTCTATTTCATTTAATATATATTCTTTTAAAGTTAAATCTGAAGACAATTTTTGATTTGAATATTTTAATAACATTGAGACAATCTCTTTTTCTAATATCTTTATTATATCTTCAATTTTAAGATTTAAATTTTTATTAGGTAATCTGAGTTTATTATTTTCATTAAAATTACTTGAAACTATATTATCATTAATTTGATTATATTCATTAACTAAAACATCTTCATTGATTTCTAAAATTTTACTACATTCTTTTATAAAAATAGTTCTTTTAATTCTATCAGGAATTGCCAATATGCTCTTCATGATATCACTAATTGCTTCTGCTCTTTTAACTGGATCATTTTTAATATTTTGAGTTAATATATTAGCTTTATATGTTATAAAATCTTTAGTATTATCTTGCAAATAAGTTTTAAAATCTTTTGAACCTTTGCTTCTAATAAAACTATCAGGATCTTCACCTTTTGGTAAGACGACGATTTTGACATTAAGACCTTGATTTAAAATTATATCTATACTTCTCAATGAAGCTAATATTCCAGCATCATCACCATCAAAGATTATTGTTACATTTTTTGTAAATCTGCTTATTAATTTTATCTGATTTTCAGTTAATGAAGTTCCTCCAGAAGCTACAACATTAGAAATATTTATAGAATGCAAAGATATGACATCAGTATAACCTTCTACTAAAAAACAGTTATTTTCTTCCTTTAAACTTTTTTTCGCATGATATATCCCATATAAAATATTACTTTTATGAAATATCAAGGATTCTGGAGAATTTATATATTTAGGTCCTTCGATATGTTCTGATAACTTTCTTCCTGCAAAAGCTATTACTTTACCATATACATTATGGATTGGAAAGATTACTCTTGATCTAAATCTATCATATATTCTATTTCTTTCTTCTTTATGGATTATCAATCCTGTATTTATTAATTTATCTTTTGAATATCCTTTATGTTTAGCAAAATTATAAAATCCTTCCCAATCGTTTAAACTGAATCCAATATCAAACTTGTCTATAAATTTTTTATCTATATTTCTATTTTCTAAATACTTTAAACATATTTGTTTACCTTCATCTGTATTATATAAATTATTTTTAAAGTATTCTTTTGCTAGGTCATAAATTATATATAGAAATTCTTTTTCATTCTTATTAAAATCTACTTTTTCATTATCTTCTTCTATTTCAACTCCATACCTTTTGGCAATATATTTTATTGCATCAACAAAAGTCATACCTTCTAGTTCCATTAGAAAGTTTATAGCATCTCCTTTAGCATCACAACCAAAACATTTATATATTCCTTTATTTGGGGAAACTGAAAAAGATGGAGTTCTTTCATTATGAAAAGGACAATTTGCCCAAAGATTATTGCCTTTCTTCTTTAAAGAAACAAAGTCTCCTATTATTTCTTCTATTCTTATATGATTCTTTACTATTTCTATTGTATTATTTTTTATCAAAATATTTATTTTAATTATTATTTCTTTTAAAATTAGTAATAACTTGAATTAATCCGATTTTAATTTTAAATTGGCATGATATATAAAAATTTAGGCATTGTTAACTTAGTATAGTTATTTATAAATTCTGTATTTTAAAACTTCAAAATAATTTTTAAAATGAAGAATTATTTTGCGAAAAACCTTAAGACCTATTTTAAATTAACAATGCCAAAATTTAAATATGCTTAAAATTATGAATCTAAAGAAAATAATTACCTATTTATCCTTATCAATTACAATTACTTTAATTTATTGTAATCAAAAAAAAAATACAAATAATAAAGACTCTTTTAATGAAAAACTAACTAATAATAATAAGCTTATCCCTAAACATATAAAAAAAATACCTCATTTTACTAATAGTTGTTATGCATCAAGTGCTCTTTCTCTCTTCATTCCAATATTTAAAGAAAATATGAACTTTAATAAGTTAAAAATTAAAAAAACTAAACCTTTAAATGGTAATGATTTGATTACAAATAGCTTCATTAAGATTATCGATGAAATGTATGATAAAAATAATAATTCTTTAAGAATTAAAGATGGTACCATTAAAGATTTTTTTGACGCCTTTAAAAATAAGTACCCATTTTTTGATAATTCTCAGCAACATGATTCTCAAGAATTCTTGTCATATTTAATTAACACTCTTCAAGAATCTAATTCTCTAATTTCAATAAATGATGAATTAAATTCTTATGATGATCTTAAACCAATTGATATTCTGAAAAAGTGGAATAATTTTAAGCTAAGATCATCAGAAATTATTAAAAATTTTTGGGGACTGTTTTTGTCAAAAATCCAATGTCCAAAATGTAAAAAGAAACATTATTCTTATCAAAATTTTATATTTTACATGTCACCAGTTGTTATGAATAAAATTGAAGATTGTTTAAATAATTTTGAAGAAAAAGAAATATTAACTGATTCAAATAAATGGTATTGTACAGATTGTAAAGATTTTAGAAACGCTATAACAACCACTAAAGTTATAGAATATCCAAAAAATTTATTTTTATATTTAAAAAGATTCAATCTTATTTCAAAAGAAAAAATAACTAAAGAAATTAAAGTAAAACCACTTTTAAAGCTAAAAAATATTAATAACAAAGAATTTACATTCAAATTATTAGGAGCAATAATTCATTATGGTAGTATAAGAGGAGGACATTATGTGGTCTGTATATATGATAAATCTATCAATCAATGGATTTTAGTTGATGATATTGGAGATTCTAAAATCATTTCTGAAAAAGAAGCCTTAGATAAAATATCTAATAATGGTTATTTATTATTTTACAATAAATTAAAATGAATATAATTAATAAAAGTGGTAGAATCTTAATATTACTTTAAAAAGATAATTTATTTTCTTTCCATCAATTTCTATTGGTATTTATTTTTTCTAAATTCTTTGATACCACTTTTTCCTAAATCTATACTAATCGTAGATGAAATGTATCTGGAACCATTTGATTTCAAAGAGTAATGACCGATTATCATATATTCTCCGATTGAAAGTAATATATACTTAAAAACAAAATTTTAAGTTTTAAAATTTTGTAAAATAATAATTAAAAAAATTTTCTTTATTTATATCTTCAGGAATTATTTTTCCTTCATGCATTATAATTACTTTTTTACCATATTCTTTTAATAAACCTAAATTATGAGTACATATAATAGTTGTTATATTATTTTCTAATATTTTTTTATTAGATAAAGACATTAAGATTTTTTCAGCTTTGGGATCAAGTGCACTTGTATGTTCATCTAATAACAATAAATCAGGAATATTAAATAATTTAATTGCTAAAACTAATGCTTGCCTTTCTCCACCTGAAAGATATTTTATTGGTTTATCTAAAAATTTAGTTAGGTTTTCATTAAATTCTGAAAGATATTCTTGAAGTTTAGACTCTGAATCTAAATTAATATTCATTAATTTTAAATTTTCAGATATTGTAAGATCTATAAAAAGACTATTTCCAATATCTTGAGATATGTATGCTATATTTAGATTGTCTTTTAAAAATAAAGAACCACTATTTTGCTTAATTTTTGACATAATCAATTTGAATAGTGTACTTTTACCAGAGCCATTTGGCCCAATTAAAAATAAATAATCTCCTTTTTTAATATTAAAACTTAAATTTTTTAATATGGGATCCTTTTCTTCGGGATATTTTAGTGTTATATTATTAAATTCAATTATTGTATTTTTATTACCCATTACTTTATATTGACTTAAATTTTATTGCAAATATAAAAGTTAAAACTAATCCTAAAACAAGCTTAAGTAAATTTGGATCAATATTAAGTCTTAATAGTAAATTCATTAATAAAAAATAAAAACAAATTCCAACGATACTTGCAAATGTTTCTCTAACTACAAAGAATTTAATACTTTTAACAATTCCTAATATTGAAAAAAGCTGAATACCAATTATTACAGATCCAATTCCTATTAATGCTATCCCTACTCCCATATTAATATCACAGAAACATTGAATATGAGTTGTCAAAATACCACTAATTGCATATAAAGAATTACTTAACCCTAAGCCAAAAAGTCTAATTAATTCTGGCTTATAATTTTCTTGTTTAGTAAGATTATAATTACAACCAAAAGCTCTAATAATTAATCCTAATTTAGATTTAATAAGTATTATAAATAATATTACAATCAAACAAATAACTAAAAAAATTAATAAATTTGCAACATTCTCATTTTTTTCTAGTAATAAATTAAAAGGTGTATTATATTCTAATAATGAAATATTGGGTCTGCCCATAACTAGCAAATTTACACTATAAAGCATAAAAACACATAAAATTGAAGCTATTAAAGATGGAATTTTATTATTTCTCTGAATAAAAGCTAAAAAAGTACCAACTAAAAAACCTCCTAAAACTCCTAAAATAATACATGCAAAATAAGGATATTTCATTAATAAAAATCTAGAATAAATACCAGATCCTAAAACAAAACTTCCATCAGCAGTAAGATCAGTAAGTTTTAATAGCTTAAAAGTTAGAAAAATCCCTAAAATCATAGGGATATAAACCATACTTTGTAAAATAGTATCTATTAACATTTCTTAAACTTTATTTATTTACTAACAGGATAAATTTTAATTGATAAATTTTTAGCTATTTTGATTAATTCCTTTTCAGTTAAAAAGTTCTGATTATTAAAAGTTTTTGGATTATAAAATATTGATAATTCATTAATACAAGTTGATCTATATTCTTCTTTTAATCCATTTTTTATTATTTTAATGAGAGTTTCTCCTGCTTTAATACCTATAGATTTTTCAACAACTCCTAATGCAAAACTTGCCCCTTTTTTTACTGAACCATCATCTTCAGTTATTAATAACTTTTTATTTTTCTTTGCAATTTTAACTAGACCAGTTATCCCAGAAACAACTAAATTATCTTTTAAAATTAATAAAGCATCATTATTTTTGATTAAAGATTCTCCAAATTGATATATCTCTGATATTGTATTTATTTTTTTTAGAGATAATTCTAAATTATTTTTTTCACAAAACTTTTTTGCTTCTTCTATTTCTGGAAAAATTTTTTCAGAATTACTATATATTAACCCTATTTTTTTTATTTTCTTTATATATTTTTTTATCAAACTTAATATACTTTTGGGTGAAATTTTATCACTTACAACTGATACATTTTTATTTTTTTTCTTTAGTTTATTTATATCTATTTCTGCTGCTACACCTATTATAGTTTTATTTTTAACAATTGAAATAGTCATTTCTGTTGTTAAAGTACCAATTGGCATAAAATAATCAACACCTTTGTTTCGCATTTGTATAATTATTTGCCTCATTAATGTTTGATCACCTTGTGCATTACCAAAAAAAATATTAATTTTGTCTTTTTGATTGATTATTATTGAATTATATTCTTCTATTTGTTCAGTTATTCCCATTTTTATATCTTCGAGGGCTTGGTGGTGAATGGGTATTATTATTCCTACATTTACCGCCTGAGCCATACAGTCCAAAAAAGTGTGTCCTTAAAAAAAGAGTTTCCCACAAATTCACATTATTAATAATTTCAATTAATATTGAAATATTTATAAACAACAAAATTAATGTGCTATGCAGGAAACCAAATTAAACTTAACAAAAGATCAATTACAAACAGTAATAAATGATCATATAATCAAAGAAAATGGAGTAACTGAATTATTTTCAACCTTTGTAAACTCATTAATGTATTGTGAAAGGAAACAATATCTTGAAAAAGAAGAATTTAATAACAAAGCTAATGGGTTCAGGAAAATTATAAAAGCAGGAATAAATTCAGGATTGCAATTATCAATACCAAGAGATAGATTATCATTATTTAAACCGATGATACTAGGAATATTAAAAGATCAAGAAGAACAAATAAAAGAACTGAGCTTTGAATTATATGGTAAAGGGTTAACAACTAGAGAAATTAGTAAAGTTCTAGAAAAGATATATGGCAAAAGTTATTCAAAATCAACAATATCAAAAATAACCTTATCATACTATGATTATATAAAAAGTTGGTCAGAAAGGAAATTATTGACTTATTATCCAGTAATAATGATAGATGCCTTATATTTAAAAGTAAGAAGAGAAGTAGTGGAAACAGAAGCATTTTATATAGTATTAGGCTTAAAGCCGGATTTTACAAGGGAAATATTGTCGATAAAAAACATCCCAACAGAATCCTCATTAGGATGGAAATCAATACTATTAGACTTACAAGAAAGAGGATTAGAAAAAGTAAATATATTTGTAAGCGATGATTTAAAAGGACTAGAAGAAACAATAAAAACAATATATCCAGAAAGTGACCATCAGAAATGCATATTACATTTGCAGAAAAATATATCAAAAGAAATAAGAATAAAAGATAGGAAAAT
>JAAGZN010000375.1 GCA_024206165.1 Bacteroidota bacterium | reverse complement strand
GTTGTGTAATGTTGTAAGTGAAAGAAAATTTAATATACCCTGGAACTAAGAAGAATCAACAAAATCGACCCTGCCAGGACTCGAACCTAGACTCCCCTGATTCGTAGTCAGATGCCTTATCTATTGGGCCACAGGGCCAGTTGTGTAATGTTGTAAGTAAAAGAAAATTCGAGATACCCTCCAACTATGAAGAATCAACAAAATCGACCCTGCCAGGACTCGACCCTGCCTTATCCATTGGGCCAAAAGGCCAGTTGTGTAATGTTGTAAGTGAAAGAAAATTTAATAAACCCTCGAACTATGAAGAATCAACAAATTCGACCCTGCCAGGACTCGAACCTGGAATCCCCTGATTCGTAGTCAGATGCCTTATCCATTGGGCCACAGGGCCAGTTGTCTAATGTAGTAAGTGAAAGAAAATTCAGTATACCCTCAAACAATGAAGAATCAACAAAATCGATCCTGCCAGGACTCGAACCTGGAATCCCCTGTTTCGTAGTCAGATGCCTTATCCATTGGGTCCCAGGGCCAGTTGTGTAATGTCGTAAGTGAAAGAAAATTAAATATACCCTCCAACAAAGAAGAATCAACAAAATCGACCCTGCCAGGACTCGATCCTGGAATCTCCTGATTCGTAGTCAGATGCCTTATCCATTGCGCCCCAGGGCCAGTTGTGTAATGTCGTAAGAGATCGG
>JAAGZN010000374.1 GCA_024206165.1 Bacteroidota bacterium | reverse complement strand
TGACCTGGGTGTGACGAAAATTGATCAGTGACCTGGGTGTGACGAAAATTGATCAGTGACCTGGGTGTGACGAAAATTGATCAGTGACCTGGGTGTGACAAAAATTGATCAGTGACCTGGTTGTGACGAAAATTGATCATTGACCTGGGTGTGACGAAAATTGATCAGTGACGTGAACTTGGCCCCCCAAAAATGCGCCCACAAAAAATGCGCCCACAAAAAATTCGTCCCTCTCAAAAGCGTTCCCCTAAAATGTCCTACCCAAAAATGTGCTCCCAAAAAATGTGCCCCCAAAAATGTGCCCCCAAAAATGTACCCCCCAAAAATGCATTCTGAAAATATGCACACCTAAAAATGTGCCCATTACCTCCCAAACGAATCGTTACTATAGGGGGCCGGGTCTATTCGCTCTTGGAGGACCAAAAAAATGCGCCCCCAAAAAATGCACCCACAAAAAATGCACCCCCAAAAAATGCACCCTCAAAAATGTGCTCCCAAAAAATGTGCCCCCAAAAAATGTGTTCTCAAAAAATGTGCTCCCAAAAAATGTGCCCCCAAAAATGCATCCCCAAATGTGTATCCGGTTTTCATATTTGAAGTACTTTATATCAGGTCACTTTTCCCTACATGTCACGTTTCACCTTTCCCTACTTGTCCCCTTTCGCTACATGCTCTCTGGATTTGATCACTCATGTTGACAAAGATAATTAAATGTTCCATATTTCATTGTTGATAAAGGCCTCCATAAAAACAAAACCAGTTTTTAAAGCGAAAATTAGCAGGCAATTT
>JAAGZN010000373.1 GCA_024206165.1 Bacteroidota bacterium | reverse complement strand
TGCACTGCACTGCACTGCACTGCACTGCACTACACACTGCACTGCACTGCACTGCATCAGGGACAAGGATGAAGTTGTATATTCTATCTAGATGGGGATAAAACCAACTGGTAATGCCTCCCTCCCCCACTAGGGTGCCCACTAGAAGTAGTAGTAGTGGTTGTTCTGGTCTCCCTGGTGGAAGTGGTGCTGGTGGAACCTATCCTCCATCATCCTGTTCATGTACTCCAGGATGTACTCATCCTGCAGCTGCAGCTGGTCCTGTGGTATAGGCAAGATTATCCTCCGACCCCGAGTAGCGGTGCGGCGCGTCAGTAGCGTCAGACAACTTTACCTGCAGGTCCTGGATGAGGTTGAGAAGGCAAATCAGCATCCTATTCAAGATATCAGCCTGGTGCATCTCTCCCTGGCCAATCAGCAGGAAAATGTTGGCCTGCTGCTCATCAGCAAGCACCAACATGTTGATGATGGTCTCTTGAATGGCTTGAGCTTGAGAACCCATTATGTGTGGGGTGGTGTGTGTTGCTCAGAAGAGGATCAGCCACTGAACCAAGCAACTACCCCAGAAACTTATAAAGCCTCCCTGATGGCCATGGAAATTTAATCCTTTTGGACCTGTTCCCAATATTTGGTGAATACAATATTTCTGAATTTCT
>JAAGZN010000372.1 GCA_024206165.1 Bacteroidota bacterium | reverse complement strand
TAAACCGAGCTATGCAATAAAAATGGCAATAATAACAGGAATCGTTAATTTAAAAAATGGATTTTAAAAAAGATACTTCATGAGAGGAAACCTTTTTTATAACTTTTTATAGGTAGGCCAGACTTTTGCAGCGCCTCCTTAATCTATTCTCTAGTTTTTCCAACAATAATAGGCTTACTATTCGCATACAAAAAAAGAATTTTTAATAGAAAAACCGTAAACATCGGAATCAACCTAGGCCTCTCCCTATGCCATGAAATAAGAAACACATTATCAGCACTATCATATTCAGATATGGCAAAAAGAACAATGGATAGAATAAAGAAAACAAGCGAAATAAAAACCATAAATGGAGAAGAAATATTAATGATAAAAAAGAATTCATTTGAATCAGCCTATGACTTCGTAGATACCTCCCTAGGCCTAAATTACGACACAGTAAAAGTCCTATCAGCCTTCGAAAACCTATTCATAGAAATGAAAAAATCAAACATAAACATGGAAATAGACTCAGTAGAAGAAACAGTCCACAACACACTAACAGACCTTCATTTCCATCCCGGTCAACTAGAAAAAGTAGAAGTAGACCTAAGAGACGACTTCCTAATCCAATTACCCAAAGCCCAATTCTCCTTCGTACTATCAAACCTAATAAGAAATGCTTTTAAACACGGCGGCCCAACAAAAGTAGAAATACGCTCAGAAAACAACAAACTAATAATAAGAGATGATGGCAAAGGCATCCCCGAAGAAAACCAAGAAAGAATATTTCAAATGGGTTACACCACAGGCAAAAAAGGAGAAAGCAGCGGGATCGGCCTATGGTTCTCCAAAATAATAGTAAACAGTTTTAACGGAGAAATAAGCTGCAACAGCCGCCAAGGATCAAGTTCCTACACAGAATTCACAATAAAATTCCCACAACTAGATCCCACAAAAATAACAAAAGAAGACAGAAAACGAATAAACACAAAAAAAACAGAAAGAATAAAAAAAATGCGAAACATGGAAATAGCCAAAAAAATGGAAAAAGAAGGCAAGACAGAAGAAGAAATAGAATCAACAACGGGTTTAAAACCATCAGAAATAATAAAATACAAAATAATATAGGGGCGATTTATTTTAAGTTCATTTTATGATTATATAGAAACATCTGGCTAAAAGTCAGATGCCCCCTATATTCTCAAAAAACAAACCATATTTTCTGTCATTCTAAGCCCGTGAAGAATCTAATCCTTATCCCTATTAGCACGCGAAAATCAAAAATATAACATAATGCTACTAATCAAAACACCACGCAAATAAATATAATTTATTATAAATAAAAACAAACCCGCAAAACAAAATCATACCCAATATCAAAAATTAAATAATTAATAAAAATACCAATAAACCAAAAGCAATAATTGCAACACAAATAATATCATAACTATATTTCCATCATTTAAAAATTTAAATCCCAAAAACATGTCCAAAAACATCATAAAATTACTAATACAAATAACCCTAACCCTATCAATAACAAAATGCAAAACAAATACCCCACAAATAGAAAATCAGCAACACAAAGAAAAAGAATTAGAAGCACCATTAAGAACAGGAAAAGTAAAAAAAATAAACAAAATCAAAGAAAGCACAGATAATAAGTCAAAAGATAAAACCACAAATCAACCAAATAAATCAACACAAAAAGAAAAAATACTAAAAATCAGAAAAAAGAAATTACAAAGAAACCATAAACAGAAAACAGAAAAAATAGACCTAAAAGAAGTAAGAAAACAGCAAAACAAAACATCTAAAAAAGAAGAAATAAAAATAGAAGAAGCCGCAAAAATCACAAAACAAGAAAAAGAAACAATTCAAAATACTTTTAAAAAACCAGAGATAGATATCACAAAAGCAAAAGAAGATCCTAACAACAAATTCATAATAAGGGGTTGCTTAAATATCCCCTCCAAAAGGTGTAATATGCTTTAATAAAATTTAATTTGCTCTTTTTTATTTTTATTGATGTTACTAGATAGAAAAAGGATAAAAATATGATTATTTGTATTTGAATGCTTTTAAAATGTCTTAATATGGGATAGGATAATCTTTTATTATTGATTCAAAAGTAAGGAATTACTACAGAACAATAAATTTTCATTTCTAAATGTTAGAAATTCATGAATTAAAAAAATTAATTTTTCTGAATATTTTATTGTATTTTAAAATTATAATGCTTTAGTAGTATTCATATAATGGTCATCTAAATTTTTATTTATAATCTAATCTTTATTTATAATCAAAGATTAGACTATAGATTTATATGGACAAAATACACCTTTTGGAGGGGATATTTAAGCAACCCCTAATTGGATGCATAAAAGAGGGATTAAAAAACCAGTCATTACAGTCTAAATGTACTTCTCAAAAAGAGAAATGTATTTAGTTTAAATTTAAACTAAATGTAACTATTATAAGAATTAAAAATATTTTTAAAATTCCTTAAGGGTCCAAATGGAGGCTATAGTTACGGGACCCCAAATAAATAAGGATATAGGTAAAACAGTAATTAATGAAATAATAAAACAAGTAAATAGAGAATTAAATAAATAAATAAATAAGTAACTACCCCAATAAATAATTCCCTATTTAATGAAATAAATAAATAAGGATATAGGTAAAACAGTAATTAATGAAATAATAAAACAAGTAAATAGAGAATTAAATAAATAAATAAATAAATAAGTAACTACCCCAATAAATAATTCCTTATTTAATGAAATAAATAAATAAGGATATAGGTAAAACAGTAATTAATGAAATAATAAAACAAGTAAATAGAGAATTAAATAAATAAATAAATATATAAATAAGTAACTATTTCATTAAATAATTCCTTATTTAATGAAATAAATATATCCTGTAATAAGGAATTAAATATTTAGATAATTAACGAAATAAGTAAATAGATAAATAAGGAATTAAGTAAATCAGGAATTTCTAATAATAAAATTAACTCAAAAATACTTATCAATAATGACTTTTAGATACCATAAAAATAGACATCTAATATAATTTTTTATATAAAAAATTATTCAGATTTAGTAAGGAGGCGCTGCAAAAGTCTGGCCTACCTATAAAAAGTTATAAAAAAGGTTTCCTCTCATGAAGTATCTTTTTTAAAATCCATTTTTTAAATTAACGATTCCTGTTATTATTGCCAT
>JAAGZN010000371.1 GCA_024206165.1 Bacteroidota bacterium | reverse complement strand
TCATGTGTATTTGTGGGTATGTGTGTGTATTTGTGTGCATTTGTATTTTTTTACAAATACAATTTGTGAATTTTTTTTCTTGCATTTTTTTATTTCCTGGGTCGCTGTAGCAAGACTGTAATTTTGAAATATCAACTTTTTGTCTCCGACAACTTGATCATGTGTATTTGTGGGTATTTGTGTGTATTTGTATTTTTTACAAATACGATTTGTGGATTTTTTTGCATTTTATTTTTATTTTCCGGGTCGCTGTAGCAAGACGGTAATTTTGAAATATCAACTTTTTGTCTCCGACCACTCTTTCATGGAGAAAAACCCATTTTCTTACGGTTTTCTTACAATTTTTCAGGTGTTGAATTTGTCAAAAAAAAACATCAAACACCCCCCCCAAAAAATATTTTGTAAAAAGCGAAAACGTGTTGCTGAGCGGAATGCTGCTCTGCTTTTAACTACGTCGCCACTTTTTGAAAAATATTTTTTTGAGAGGGTGTTTGATGTTTTTTTGACAAACCCAAATTTTGCCAACATTCAGTTTTTTGGCCCTTTAACAGCTTCTACTGGCCGCAGATCAAGTTGTGGACCCTCAAGTGTTTCACATTGATCACCGCATTGATCAAACGAACAACTATGACCTTTCAGAAAAATTCCCAACCCCAAACTTTATGGTGAAAACAGTCAGTTTGCAAAAAGTTGACATTTTCGGAAAATTTGACTGCATCCGACATTGGAATACAAAGTGACTTCTAGCATCAACATTTGGCGGTCCAAACTTTTTTCCGATTTGTTCATCTGAAAGCTGAGAAGCATAGCTTTCTAGAACACCCCCGGATTTTGCCGTAGCCTCGTTTATTCTGGGAGCAATATTCAAGTAAAGTTGGACAATGATATTTCACTACACCGAAAACAAGGACATTTTAACCACTTTTCCAACTTAAACAATTTTTTGCGGCCTAACTAACCATACACCATACTTAATGACCTATACCACCGGAAAGCTGAGCTCAAGGCGGATTTTTTGAGCCCGGTGTTGGGTGGGCCACAATGAGTAAAACAGGTGTAATCAGTCTGCCAACATGGTGAATTCCATTTGTAACATCCAGCTGGTTTCTTGTCCTATCGTACCGTATTTCATATCGCAACATTTTCTTTGCAAATTGCAAGTTACCCCTGCTATAAAATGCACATGCACATT
>JAAGZN010000370.1 GCA_024206165.1 Bacteroidota bacterium | reverse complement strand
TAAGGAATTGACTTATTATTCGATAGGTATATTTTTGGTATATTTTGTGTTTTTATAAGCTGACTACTTCTTTTGTGATATATACATGAATTTAAATTGTAACTTTTAACTATAGTTTTGTTTGCTTACAAACACTATATATAAATTCTTAAGATCTAAAGGCTTTAAGCATAGCAAAGAATTATAACCTAATCTTTAAAGTCTTAAATATTCTAACTAGATTCAAATATGCTAACAGTTTTAAAAATCAATTTATAGAAAACTGTTCAAAATCCCCTTTTCAAATTAAGAGTTGATTTCATAAAAATTAATTTTATGGCGATATACTTTGTTAGTAATTTATACTATATCTATTTTTGAATAATCTGAAAATAAAAAATACATAAAATGAATGAATACAAAAAGTTTGAAGAACTATATGATATAATCAAATTATTAAGGCAAAAATGTCCATGGGATAAAAAGCAAACTTTTAAAAGTCTGAGACATTTAACTATAGAAGAAGTATATGAATTAGCAGAGAGTATACTCAATAATGATTTTACTAATTTAAAAGAAGAGCTTGGAGATGTTTTATTACATATTTTTTTATATTCAGTTATAGCAGAAGAACAAAAATTATTTAATATCGAAGAAGTAATAGAAGTATTAATAAAAAAATTAATAAATAGACATCCACATATATTTAAAGAAGAAAAAGACTTAAAAGAAGAAGAAATAATAAAACAATGGGAAGAAATTAAAAAGAAAGAGAAAAAATCAACTTTTGATGGTATTCCAAAACATTTACCCAGTTTAATAAAATCAAAAAGAATACAAGATAAAGCAGCAGCAAGAGGCTTTGATTGGGAATTGAAAAGCCAATCTTGGGAAAAGGTTAAAGAAGAAATGGAAGAACTTAAAGTTGAAGAAAGGAAAAACGATAAAGAAAAAATTGTAGATGAATATGGTGATATATTGTTTTCTTTAGTAAACTATGCCAGATTTTTAAAAATAGATCCAGATGAAGCATTAGAAAGAGCAAATAATAAATTTATAAATAGATTTAAAATGATTGAAGAATTAATAGAAAAAGAAAATTTAGTTCTAGATAAAATGTCTTCCGGAGAATTAAATAAGCTTTGGCAAGAAGCAAAGCAAAAGATTTTGTAATCAACCTCTTAAATCTCCGCCTAATTTTTTAAACTTTTTATATAACGAATTTATACCAAACATCCACAAAATTAAAAATAACAAAATAAAAAAAGCTAAAATATATTTTATCCCATCAATTCCATTGCCCACAATTATTGATAATACAGTTACTAAAATAGCCCCTAAACCTTTTCCAAATACCAAACTTACTCCATCCACAGCAGCTTTACTTCTAACTTTTGATTCTTCATCCAAAGGTATATAGGCCGACTCCTTAGAAGTATCAAAAAAGGAATATTTGCATGCTTTAATAAAAATAACATTAACTAAGCCTATTACTATTGATAACCCTAAAGGTGTTGTATTTAAAAAATTACTAATAATCAATATCTTATTTTGAAAGAAGCAAAATGAAAAAAATACTAAAGAAGAAAATAAAAAACTTATAGGAGTAAAATAAGCCATCAATCGCCATCCTTTTTTTAAAATTGTAGGAAACAAAAATATAGATAGTAAAATAGAAGTAATTCCAATATAATACATCTGCTGACCATAAATACTAGCTAAGTAATCTTTATCTCCTAAAGAATAAATTTTAAGATTATTTTTCCATATAGCTTCAAAAAGACTAATACATATTCCATAAGAAATAACAATAAAAGCTATCAGCATCAAATATTTTGAATTTATGAGATGTTTAATAGATTCTATAAAAGAGAGTTTTAATTTTTTTGCTCGCTTTTCATTATCATCCAATTCATATAATAAAGGATTTTGTCTTATATCTCTTGATAAAATTTTGAAGATAATAATAGATATAAACATTAATAAAATTGCTATAACTAAAGATATTTTATAATTGCCTTTAAAAAAGTAAGACAAACTTAAACCAGCAATAATTCCGCCTATATTAGAACTAATAGATAAAATGCTATAAAATCTTTTAGATTGATTAATATTAGTTATATCATTAGCTAAAGTCCAAAAAGCAATACCAAGGGCATATGATCCCCATGCTTCAGCATGGATATAAAATAATGAAAAGTGCCAATTTTTAATAATTTCCCAAAAACCAGATAATTTAGGATAACTAATAAATAGATTTGAAGTAAATTTGGTTAATTTAAAGGTTTCTTGATTTGGCAATATAAAAATTAAAAAAATTGAAAAGAATAAAATAAAATATATCAATATAATATAAAAACGTCCTTCTCTATTAAATTTAGTACTTAAGTTTCCATAAACGATTGCAAAAATTATTAAAGCAGGCATTACACAAAATAGCTTTAAATAATAAAGAGTTGAAGTTTCACCATCAATTAAAATTAACATATCTTTTATACCTCTCAATAAAGATTGATTGTAGGAAATACAAAAAAATATTAAACTCAAAGGAATAAATTTTCTTAACTCATTTTTATGAATAGGAAACACCATTTTTATTTTGAAATTTATAAGAAATCATCTGCCAAATCAAAGTTTAAAAAACTAAACCACAAATATAGAAAAAAATTTAATTCAATTAAATTAAAATTTTTTAAAAAATTAAACAATTTGTCTAATTTTTGACATTTTTAAACCAAATCAAAAAAAATATATATAATATAATTTATAATTTTATATACTTTTAAATAAAGATATTAAATTTTTATAACTTTAGAATATAATTAAAAGAAGTATAAATTAGATTGATATAGAGAATAATTATTTTTTTCTTAAATTTGTGACTGTATGAATAAGTACAAAAGTGAAAAAATGGGATGTGATTTTAAAGAAATAAAAACAATGGAAAATTTGGCATTGTTAATTTAATATAGATATCTCTCCATTCCATTTAGCCATTAAAAGTTTAATAGAATACTCTAGCATTTCTGTACTTTTGCTATAGTATTTTGTTTTTCTTCGCATTCTTGCTAAAAAATGGCGGAATAAACTATTATAACCTTCTATTGTATATGTTTCTGCTTTTGATTGAATATGTTGGGACTTTTGTATTATTGATTCATATGCTTTGTAATAATCTGCAAATATTGTATCTATTGATTTATTTGCCATTTTTTGCATCAATT
>JAAGZN010000031.1 GCA_024206165.1 Bacteroidota bacterium | reverse complement strand
GAAAAGAGAAATATTTCCAAATAAAGAAAAAAGACCGGCCAAAGATTTTCAAATAGAAATTACATCTCTGCTTCCGCACAAATTAAATGTAGACTATTAATATAGTTTAGAACTGTTTGGATCCTCAATTTCTATGAGAAAGGATTGAATTTAGTCATTGAATGGGGATTTTGTTTTTTCTCATATAAATGGAGGCTGATTATAATTATAAGCAGGATAAATTTTTATCAAAAAAATCTTTAAATTTCTTTTTAGTAAGAAAGCTATCAATCATCTTAAATACCATATTTTGCTCATCTTTAGAAAGTTCAGAAATAAGTTTAATTTTTTCAGTAAGACTTTTATCCTCAACAGTAATCTCTTTGGGAATATTTTCACCGTCAAAATTAACAAGCTGATCAATGGTCATGTTAAAATATTCAGCAAGCTTTTTAATAGACTCAATAGACAAATCTCTTTCGCCATTTTCAACTCTAGAATAATTAGACCTATGCATATTGATTAACTCAGCTATTTGTGTCTGAGTCATGCTCTTTTTTTCTCTGAGTTGCTTAATAACAGTTCCTATATGCTTCATAACAAATGAATTATAATCTATAAAGTTACTTATAAAGCACGAAAAAAAATACTTTGATATTATTTGACACAACTCTTGTTGCTTTTGTGATAAACTATTTATATGTTTGTTATGTATCAAAGAAACACAAATAATTTTACCATGCTAGAACACCAAGAAAAAGAGAGATACTTAACGATCCAAGGAAAAAGCAGAACAACAAACTGGAGTTATAATAGGAAGATAAAAATCCCAGAAATAAGAATGAACGGTTTATGGTTAGCCGAGCAAGGCTTTTATCCAAGCAAAAAAATAAAAGTAACAATAAGAAAAGAAGTATTAGTAATCCAACCCTTAGCAGAGAATGTATATGAATAAAAAAGTACACAATAAACGCACAAAACTGACAAAAGT
>JAAGZN010000030.1 GCA_024206165.1 Bacteroidota bacterium | reverse complement strand
TCTTTTCTTATTGTTACTTTTATTTTTTTGCTTGGATAAAAGCCTTGCTCGGCTAACCATAAGCCGTTCATTCTTATTTCTGGGATTTTTATCTTCCTATTATAACTCCAGTTTGTTGTTCTGCTTTTTCCTTGGATCGTCAAGTATCTTTCTTTTTCTTGGTGTTCTAGCATGGTAAATATTTAATTAAAATGTTAATTATACCTTTATGCTCTAAAAGTAATATATAAGTATTTAACAACAAAATTTTCTTGCTGATTTTTTTATTTTTTTTCCTGTATATTTGATGATAGAGTAACAAACAAGTATATATAACCGCAATTACAATACCTTTATGACATTAGGAGAACGTATAAAGATTGTTAGAATTCAAAAAAAGATAAATCAGCATGAATTAGCCAAGGATGCTAACGTACATCAAAAAAATATTTCTAAATATGAAAATAATGGTGTTATTCCCTCTGCTATGACTTTAAAAAGTATTGCTAATGTACTTGGTGTTTCTACTGATTATTTGTTAGGTAATAAATCTGATAGTGATATAAAAGATAATATTTTGTTTAAATATTTTATGGAAATTGATAAAATGCCTGATGATTCTAAGAAAGCTCTTATGACTGTCATTGAAGCTTATATTAAGAGTTATAATGCTGGAAAACCTATTGTTTAATTTATAAATTCTCAGCCTCCATTTATATGAGAAAAAACAAAATCCCCATTCAATGACTAAATTCAATCTTTTCTCATAGAAATTGAGGATCCAAACAGTTCTAAACTATATTAATAGTCTACATTTAATTTGTGCGGAAGCAGAGATGTAATTTCTATTTGAAAATCTTTGGCCGGTCTTTTTTCTTTATTTGG
>JAAGZN010000369.1 GCA_024206165.1 Bacteroidota bacterium | reverse complement strand
AGAATATTTAATATGAAATGAGAGAACTTCCAGCCCTCCTGATCCGGAATCCTAATAAAAGTATTTAAGTATTATTTAAGTATTATTTAAGTATTATTTGGTTATATTTGGGCTAAATATCGACCAGGAAGAGGATTTGATGGTATACGGCCTCTCGGTGAAAGGCCTTCATGGTAACTCATGGGGGTAGGTCGAGGCCTTCAGGGTAACTGCTGAAGTCTTTTAGGTTAACTAAAGCGCTCATTTGGTTATATTTGGGCTAAATATCGACCAGGAAGAGGAGTTGGGGGTATGCGGCCTCTCGGTGAAAGGCCTTCATGGTAACTCATGGGGGTAGGAAGACGACCTTCGTCCGTCCGTCCGTCGACCGAGGGATTTTGTGAGGTGCTACGGCCACTTGATCTCTTTGAAACATGTTCATTCTATATGGAAATGTCATTCTGAACAAGTTTCCGTCAAGTACTTTTCGATAAGATTCCGATAAGAAATGGGTCATTTTCTCGTACATACGAAGTGCCAGCAGGGTAAGTGCCAGCAGGGAAATTCCGAATTTTTTTTTCGAGTGCAAAATCCGTTTCAGGCAATTCTAAGGAGAAAATATTTTTTCCATTATCAGAAAATTTTCGCCCATGTTGCATGTTGCCCCCATGTGCCAGCAGTGTCTAATCTGGAGAGGTTGCGTGATTTTGACCCTTTCCGTACGTTTTGGGTGGTAGAGGATGTGGCTAACAAATTTGCCACAGCTTTAATGTGGACCAAATCGGTCATTTCCAATATGGTTCCCACAATGTCTTCACATGGCTGATTTTCGCGCACAACGTGCCAGCAGGGTAAGTGCCAGCAGGGAAACTATCTCGTACATACGAAGTGCCAGCAGGGTAAGTGCCAGCAGGGAAATTCCGAATTTTTTTTTCGAGTGCAAAATCCGTTT
>JAAGZN010000368.1 GCA_024206165.1 Bacteroidota bacterium | reverse complement strand
GGGACTCGAACTAATGCCCCCAAAGTGACTGGTGCATAGAACCAGCGTCTTAGACCACTCGACCGTCCTGCCTGTATACTATAATATCAATGTCCTGCATTAGGATAGCAGATACTAACTGCATCTGTGCAAAATACAAGCACCAATAGGTTTTATTGGAATTTTAACAAAATGACAGCAGTGGGACTTGAACCAACGCTACCAAAGTGAGTGGTGCCTAAAACCGGCGCCTTAGAGCACTTGGCCATCCTGCCTAAATATTGTAACATTAATAACATGCATTAGGGTATGAGATACTAACTGTATGGGTGCAAAATACAAGCAGCAATAGGTTTTATAGGAATGTCAAAAAATGATGGGAGTGGGACTCGAACTCACAAAAGCAAAGAGACTAATGCCTTAAACGAGCGCCTTAGACCACTGGACCATCCTGACTGTATACAGTAATATCAATGTCATGCATGAGGATAGCAGATACTAACTGCATGGGTGCAAAAAAAGCAGCAATAGGTTTTATAGGAATGTCAACAAAGTGACAGGATTGGGACTCGAACCCGCGCCACCGAAGTCTCTGGTGCCTACTACATGGATCTGACCAATCAGTCATACTGCCTTTACATTGTAACATCGATTCCAAACATGTGGATGGCTGATACTAACCACATGTGTGCAAAATTCAAG
>JAAGZN010000029.1 GCA_024206165.1 Bacteroidota bacterium | reverse complement strand
TTGGGTGGGGGGGAGGGGTATAGAAAAATAAATTTGAAAAGGGTTCTGCTATTGAATGCTTCATAATATTTCAATTCATTTCATTACTGCTATTGCATGCTTCATAATATTTCAATTAGTTTCATTACTGCTACTGCATGCTTCATAATATTTCAGTTCATTTCATTACTGCTACTACATGCTTCATAATATTTCAATTCATTTCATTACTGCTATTGCATGCTTCATAATATTTTATTTCATTTCATTTCATTTCAATTCATACTTCATTTCATGGTTTTCAATTCATTAAATTACTGCTACTGCATGCTTCATAATATTTCAATTCATTTCATTACTGCTATTGCATGCTTGATAATATTTCAATTCATTTCATAACTGCTATTCCATGCTTATGATATTTCTCAATTCATTTCAATACTGCTACTGCATGCTTATAATATTTCCAAATCATTTCAATACTGTTGTTACTATTGCTCAATGCTGGTTGGGTGGGGGGGAGGGGTATAGAAAAATAAATTTGAAAAGGGTTCTGCTATTGAATGCTTCATAATATTTCAATTCATTTCATTACTGCTATTGCATGCTTCATAATATTTCAATTAGTTTCATTACTGCTACTGCATGC
>JAAGZN010000367.1 GCA_024206165.1 Bacteroidota bacterium | reverse complement strand
TGGATAAAAGCCTTGCTCGGCTAACCATAAGCCGTTCATTCTTATTTCTGGGATTTTTATCTTCCTATTATAACTCCAGTTTGTTGTTCTGCTTTTTCCTTGGATCGTTAAGTATCTCTCTTTTTCTTGGTGTTCTAGCATAAATTTTTTTATTTTTTTATTACTTGTTCATTTATAACTCAAATATATATTTTATGACTAGTATTACAAAATATTTCTAGATTTTTTTATTCATATATATACAATATCTTTGTAATAATTGTTAATTAATTACTTTTTTCTACCATAAAAGAATCTAAATGAGCAGTTTTGGAAAAAAATTAAGAGAGTGTAGAGAAGCTAAAGATTTATCTCAGAATGAAGTTGCTAAACTATTAAGTACTAATCATTCTATAATAGGTAAATATGAAAGAGATGAAGTTAAACCCACTATTGATGTTATTAAAAAATTAGCTAAAGTTTTAGAAACAACTTCTAGTTTTTTACTTGGTGATACTCAAGATTTAGATATTCTTAAGGATCCAGCAATGTTGAAGAGACTAAATGAAATTGCTTCTTTTTCAGAGGAAGATAGAAAACATATTATTTATACACTCGATGCTTTGATAAAAAATGTTAAGTTAAAATCATTATAATTCCTCCATTTATATGAGAAAAAACAAAATCCTTATTCTTTGACTAAATTCAATCTTTTCTCATAGAAATTGAGGGTCCAAACAGTTCTGAGTTATATTTAATGACTGCATTTAATTTGTGCGGAAGCAGAGATGTAATTTCTATTTGAAAATCTTTGGCCGGTCTTTTATCTTTATTTGAAAATATTTCTCTTTTC
>JAAGZN010000028.1 GCA_024206165.1 Bacteroidota bacterium | reverse complement strand
TACAATAGAAGGCTATAATAGTCTATTTCGTCATTTTTTAGCAAGAATGCGAAGAAAAACAAAATGCTATAGTAAATGTGTAAAAATGCTTGAACATTCTATTAGATTATTAATGTTGAAAAGAAACAAAGATCTGTCTCTACTAAATTAGCAATGCCAAAAAATAGGTTGACGAAATTAATCATCAACCTATTTTAAGAAATTAGAAGCCAATCATAATTTATTAAACTCTTGTATCCATTGCATCCATTTCAGTCAGTTCCATCCATCTTTCTGTTTTTTCTTCATCTTCATATGCATATTTATTATAATTATTAACTATTTTAATAATACAACAGGCACAGAGCACACATATTACCACTCCCAAAGCAATGAATCCAAGATATCCTAAATTGCTATCATCATCATCACTTTGTGATATTGCTTCAGCATGTTTCGTAGTTTCATAAGGATCTTCATGAGGTTTTTGTGAAGGTTTTATATCAGTTGGGTATTTATTAGGATGTTCGCTAGGCCATTTATTAGGATGTTCACTAGGCCATTTGTTTGGATTCTTAGTAGGATCAGTTGTAGGATCAGTTGTAGGATCGTAAGTAGGGTCCTTAGTAGGATCAGTTGTAGGATCCTTAGTAGGATCAGTTGTAGGATCCTTAGTAGGGTCAGTTGTTGGGTCCTTAGTAGGGTCATAAGTAGGATTTGTAGTAGGATTCTTAGTAGGATCATTAGTAGGATCATTAGTGCGGGCACACACATGAGTATATGATACATTACATCTATCACAAGGAGGGCCTTCATGACACATTACGCCCAAATCAACATGACCAGGAACAGGAGGAATATTTGTAGGCATAAAAATTTTTACAAATCCACCATAGTTTATACAACCTATATCTAAAACGATCCTAATAGGAGTATCAAAATCTGAAGGATCATCTATACAATAATAATCTGTATTGATCTCACTAATTCCATTTATCATTGGAAATTGATATATGTCATTAGGCAAATCTTTAACACAGCCTATTGCAAAAACTTGACTTGGGTCTACACAAGGTGGCACATTTACAACTAAAAATACTGGGCCATACTTATAATAAAAATGTTTATCAAAACAATTTTCAATAAAGTTATATTTTATTCCATAACCATCATAGTAAGGATCATGTATTAAACTTGTACTTTCTAAACAATCACATAACTGTATACTTTCGGGTATACAAAAGAAACTATCATCAACAGGACATTCTTGGCAAGTACCTCCATCAGAAAAATGTCTTACCATACCTGTTTTTATTGTTCCATTTATATCAGGCGAAGTCTTATCAATTGTTATATTTACTACTACATTTTCATCATCACAATTATCTGGATTTAATAAAATTATTCTTGAAGTATCATCAAAAGTATATGTTTGATTATTTTGATTACAACAACAGAAAAAAGTATTTAACTGTCCACCTGGATAATAACATTCATCAATATTAGTAGTTTCTGCACATCCTGTTATAGTTATTTGATCTGATGTTCTATTACATGGTAAATCAAAGATAAAATAAGGCTCGCTATCAGCATTAGAATCAAAGCATTCATCATTTCTTTTAAAAGAATATTGTATAGTAGTTGAAATAATTTTTTTATGATAATGATTAGCATATTCGTAATTAATAAATGATTCTGTTCCTAAAAAACAATCTTCACAAATATTTTCAACTATTGTTGGCGATAGAGTAGGAATATTAGTAGGCGAAGGAGTTGGAATACATTCAAAACCTTTTGTAGGGCATTCCACACAAACTGGATTATCAGGATCATCTCCATCTAATAAGAAAAGTATAGTAGAATTAAATGGAACAGTATTATTAACAGAAATTTCCATTTCTATTTGATTTCCTAAATTTACGGGATGACATTCGCTGGTAAATACAGAAAAAGCTTCTGTAAAATTGTTAGGACAATTCTCTGCATAAACTCCATTGTATGTATTTAATACTTCGTGATTTTTTACACATCTAGCATCTACTTCATTTATAAGAGGCTCACTTAGTAAACTCAAACAATTATCTTTAAATAATGAAAAGGATTGTGATTGAAGATCAAATTGATCAAAATAGAGTAATTGTCTATCAATTACATATCTAATCGTTGTAGTCTCATTTATTGTTTCATATATAGTATCAATCAAGATATTCTCACATTGATTTATAGTTGGATTTAGTGTCGGATCAGTAGTCGGGTCCTTAGTAGGATCATTAGTAGGGTCGGTTGTTGGATCATAGATAGGGTCGGTTGTTGGATCAGTAGTTGGATCATTAGTAGGATCATTAGTAGGGTCGTTAGTAGGATCAGTAGTAGGGTCGCTTGTAGGATCGTTAGTAGGATCAGTAGTAGGGTCGTTAGTAGGATCGGTTGTAGGATCAGTAGTAGGGTCACTTGTATCACATTCGAAAACAAATTGGTTATCACAAATAGAACATAATCCATTAGAAGTAATACTAGTTTCTATACCTATTGTACCATTGGTAATATAAAATGCTGGAATTGGATTATCAATTTGTGCTATTACTTTTAAAATTTGATTAGCATTACAAGCTAATGAGGTATAATTGCTTATTTTTTGACCTGGAGAAAACTGATCACAGTCTACAGGTATATAGTCAGAGCCAGCGTTTGGAGGAGGAGGGGCATCAGCACAAGTAGTCGAAAATTGTATACGATCTCCGCATTTATTATCTCTATAGAATAAGCCAACTTGTTCGTATGATCCATCACCAGCTTCAAGGCATGCTGGCTTAAATTCATAAATAATTTGATCCGTATTTGTATGACTAACATATAAACACCTAGTAGAGCAATCAAAACCTAAAGTGGGATTAACAGTAGGAAAAAAAGTAGGATTAGTAGTAGGGTCTTTAGTCGGATCCTTAGTAGGATCAGTTGTAGGATCATAAGTAGGGTCAGTTGTGGGATCACTAGTAGGGTCATTAGTAGGATCAGTAGTAGGATCGCTAGTAGGATCGCTAGTAGGATCAGTTGTAGGATCATTAGTAGGGTCAGTAGTAGGATCATTGGTAGGATCGCTTGTTGGATCACCTGTTGGATCAAAAGTAGGATTCGTAGTAGGGTCATTGGTAGGATCATAAGTAGGATCGGCTGTAGGGTCAGTTGTCGGATCATAAGTGGGATCGTTAGTAGGGTCATTAGTAGGATCAGCAGTAGTGCATTCAAATATAAATTTATTATTACATATAGTACAATTTGTATTAGTTCCAGTTTCTATACCAATGTCTCCTACTGATATAATATTACCTAAACCATCATCGCTATCATAAGTTGCTGTTATTATTAAATCATTAGTGGTATCGCAAACTAATGAAGTATAATTTTTTGCATGAGTATAGATTGAAGTATAGTCAGAACATTCTCCAAATGTAAAATCGGGCCCAGAGTTAGCTGGTATAGCACATGTAGTATCAAAAACAATACGATCTCCACATTGATTATCTTGATAAAATAAATCAACTTGATCTCTAGGATTATCATGAGTTCCTAGGCAAATTCTATCAAAAGTATAAATAATTTGAAGATTTGGATTATCTAATTTAGTTACAGAAAAGCAATCTGAAGTGCAATCAAATAATCTTGTAGTAGGAGATAATGTAGGATGGAGAGTTGGAGAAACAGAAGGTACAGGAGATAAAGTAGGATTCTTAGTAGGTGAATTAGTTGGATTCTTAGTAGGCGAATTAGTTGGATTCTTAGTAGGTGAATTAGATGGATTCTTAGTAGGTGAATTAGATGGATTCTTAGTAGGTGAATTAGATGGATTCCTAGTAGGTGAATTAGATGGATTCCTAGTAGGCGAATTAGATGGATTCTTAGTAGGTGAATTAGATGGATTCCTAGTAGGCGAATTAGATGGATTCTTAGTAGGTGAATTAGATGGATTGACACTTGGGATTATTGTAGGATTTACTGTTGGATTAAATGTGTCACAATCAAATATATCTATATCATTACATATTGAACATATTCCATTAGGATTAGCTAAGCTTTGGATTCCAACTTGACCAGTAGTTGTATTACCAAAACCATCATTTGGTACATAAGTTGATATTACAGCAATTACAGAATCTTCATTAGTATAATCACAGGTAAATTCATAATCTTTTATATTACTTCCAACAAATTGATTGCAGCTCATTATAAAACCAGTCTCTTCTGGATCGCAAGCGGCTGCAAAATCCAAACGATCTCCACATTGATTATCTTCATAAAAAATTGCAACAGTATCTAATGGATTATCTTGAGTTGCGAGACATTCAGTATTGAAAAAATATATTATTACATTATCAGCCGCAGAACTACTAATGCAACTACAGTCAAATGGCTTTTTTGTAGGAGATAAAGTAGGTAGAGCAGTAGGTGCTGGAGTAGGTGAAATAGTAGTCTGTGCAACGGAAGTATTAGCTACAAGAGAAGCTAATACTGCAGAAGCTAACCATTTAAGTGAGCCTGTGTTTGAGAAATAACTATGTTTACTGTTTTTCTTTTTCTTCTTTTCTGATTTTGATATCTCTTTAGAATTCTCTCTAGCATTTTTTGAATTATTGTATCCACAATAAGAGTTTGCTAATAAGAAAACCAATATCGTTAAAGCAGAAATATATCTTTTGTTAATAAAATTAAATTTTAGCATATCTATTTTAAATATTTAATTTTATTCGCAAACTGCATTTACTGTTCTGGTAAATCATAATTTGCAAATAGGTTAATAAAATTTATTGGTAATGCTAAATTATTTATTTAGAGTTTGCAAGAATATTATAATTATTTTTGCCAAAAATATAAATATTTTAATTATATTGATTGGTTTTGTGAATGATTTATATTAAAATTTCAATTAGAGTTGTTTTTATTAATTTAAAGTAAGTTGGAAAGTTTCAAATATGATGTATAAAAGCAGATTTTAAAGTTAGTAAAAGATGCTTTGACTTATGATAATATACCCAAGACCAAAATTGAAAAATAATAATGCAATTCTTACATTAAATAATAATTTTTTAATTGAAAACAGGATTTTTTGGTAATTAAAAAATAATTTAATATTTTTGAGAATTGTTTAATTTAAAATATTTTAAAAGTTATGTTTAATAGAAAAAATATATTAGTTAATTGCTTTTGTTTAGTTTCTTCATTTTTGTTTGTGTTATGTAATAATGATAATAATACTAAAGGTGATAATAATGAAGTTACTGTAGCTCAATTAGAGGAGGAAAAAGAAGCTTTAGACTTAAAAATTAAAAATTATGAAAATCTGAAAACAGAAGAGAAAGAAAAGATTAAGAAGGAGTATTTAGAATTGTTCTTTAAATTTATGGAAAAGAAAAAGCAGATGATTCTTGATACCATGGATGACAGTAAACAAATGTTGAGAGATAAAAAACCTTATGATGAGATAAGGAAAGATCTAGATAATAACCTATCTGGACTTAAAGAAATTCACAAAATAGGGGGCTCATTTTTCGGTGTAATGAAAATAACTTTACATATTGAAGAAAACAAAATAAAAAAGACTAAAGAAAGTTTAGACTCAAAAATGGAACCTATTATAAATCAATACCTACTGGATGCAAAAAAACTAGTCGAAGCAAATTATAATGAATCAGATAAAAGTAAGATATATAACCTTTTAAATTTAAATAATCAAAGTAATTAAAATATGAACTAAGATTCTCTTGATCTAAACAGGAGACTTTAAATAAGTAGGAACAAAATCAAGATCTTCAAATTCTCGCTTTTGAAATTTATCAAGAGCGAGTTTTCCCATAAATAAAGAATTGGGAATAATATCATTTAAAAAGATAGCATTAGGGCTTTTAATGATCTCTTTACATTTATGAGAGCCATCGCCAAAAAAAATGATTTTTCTTTTATTTAATATCTCTTCAAAACTATCTTCATCGATAATCTTAGCATTTATAGATTCAATAATCTTAGAGCCATCATCTACCAACATACAATAAACTTCATTTCTCCGAGCATCAATCATAGGACATAAAAGATAATTTGTAATATTATATGCGCTGACTCCTTCAATCATTATTTTTAAAGTATTAATAGAAATCAAAGGAATATCTAATCCAAAACATAAACCTTTAGCAGTAGAAAGCCCAACTCTCAATCCCGTATAAGATCCAGGACCTTTTGATATAGCAATAGCAGATAAATCAGATTTATCATAAGGAATAATAGAAAACAGTTGATCAATCAAAAGTAATAAATATTCAGAATGAGATCTGTCAATATTTAAAATTTTGTTAGCTACAAGCTTACCATTATCATGGATTGCAACAGAGCAAGGTTTAGTAGAAGTTTCGATGCTAAGTATTAAAGACATTTAATTATGGATTGTAAAGATACACTGCTCAAAGAATTCAAATATATATACTGCTTCTATTTGAAGAATACAGTTCATTTTCCCCTTATTTTTATATGATACTAATCTAACGGACATACGTCGAGTATAAGTGAACCTGGAGGGAGTCGAACCCCCAACCTCTGCATCCGTAGTGCAGTGCTCTATCCAGTTAAGCTACAGGTCCTTAAATAATCAAATTTTAAGTAATTGAAAATAAAAAAACTTTTTGATTACTTCAAATATAATGAATTATTGCTTGGTTAATCAATTTAACACAATCTATAAATAGTAGAATAAAATATAAATAAGTATATTTGTGTTGATAATATTAGATTTTATTGTTGTAACCAAATTTTTAATCTTGAAGAAGAAAAATAAAATATTAAGTAAATTAAAAGAAAAATATCAAGTAATATTAAGAAATTCTGAAAATTTTGAAGAAAAGAATATAGTCAGTTTTAATTATTATAAATTAATATTTATAGTCTTTGCATTTATATTTTTCTCAATATCAACAAGCACATTTATAATAAGAAAAGTTTTTGGTAAATGGATTGATCCTGCATATATAGAAGTGGAAAATGAAAAAAAATTAAATAAATTTAATAAAATAATTAATCTTTTAGAGAATAAAATAAATATTCAAACAGAATTTATTAATCAAATACAAGAAAAATTAAAAAATAATAATGTAGAAAATATTGATGAAGAAATAGATAGATTTGAAAAAATGAATGAAAAAGTAAAAAAATTAAATTCATTAAAAAAAGACTATGAAGAAAAGATATCGACTAATGATAACGAATTTGATAAAGCAGATAAATATATAAGAGCTAACAAGGAACTAGAAATTAAAAATTTAGAAAAATTAAATTCAATATCAGGAATATCTTTTTTTGCACCAATAAATGGAGTAATAACTTCAAAATTAAATCATTCTTCAGGACATTATGGAATAGATATCGTAGCTAAAAAAAATGAACCAATAAAAAGCATAGCAGAAGGTATAGTAGTCTTTTCTGATTGGACAGCAGAAGGAGGAAATGTAATTATTATACAACATAAAAAAAATCTTTTATCAATATATAAACATAATTCTCAATTATTAAAACGAGAAGGAAACTTTGTTAAAAAGGGAGATGCAATAGCAATTATAGGCAATTCTGGAGAATTTTCAACTGGCCCACATCTACATTTTGAAATGTGGTATAATGGATCTCCAATTGATCCTGAAGAATATATTGTATTTGATTTTAATAATGAATAAATTTTTTATTTATATAAAGCATTTTTGGAATCAATATTATTTAAAATTTTTTAAGGAAATCTTTTGAAAAAGAAAAATCAAATGATAATTTGTGTTATTATACCCAAATGTAAAATCATGATAAAAATTGATGGTTTTTAAAATTATAATTTAATTAGTTTAGCATTTATTAAAATAAATAAATTAAATTTAAATTATTAAAATAGTTTAATTTAAAATAGAATGTTTTCAGGATCAAAAAATAATATGCCAGAATCTACAAACTCAAGTAACATAATTGGAAAAGAAACCATTATTGAAGGGAATATAACAACTTCCGGAAATGTTAGAGTTGAAGGTAAGCTCATAGGAAATTTAACAACAAAGTCAAAAGCAGTTTTAGGGAATGATTCAAGATTGGAAGGGAAAATTGTTGCACAAAATGCTGAGATAGCAGGAACTTTAGAGGGAGTAATAGAAGTGACTGAATTATTAATATTAAAACCAACAGCAATTGTAAATGGAGATATTATAACGAAAAAATTGGTTTTTGAAAAAGATGCTAAATTTAATGGAAAATGTATAATGAACAGTGAAACACAAGTTCAAAATCATCTCAAGAAAGATTATGATAAAAAAGAAAAAGAAAGGATCTCAATCCTCCAATAATGAGTCAATTAACAACTTGATTTCATACTCTTCCTTAGCAATTGAGATGATGATCTCTATTTTAATATTTTCATGGCTCGGAAATAAAATAGATAAAAAACTCCAACTGTCATATCCTATCTTTCTCTCATTATTTTCTTTATCTTCAATAGTAGCTAATTTATACTTAGTAATAAGAAAATTAACTAGATTAAATTCTAAAAATGAAATTAAATGAGAATAATTATTTTTATTATTAAAAACTAACTTTATTTTTAAAGCATAATATTTTATAAAAATTGATTGAGTAATGCCATATACACTACTTTCAATTGAAGATGTAACAAAAATTGATCATAACTCGCTGAGTATTAACAACCTTTTTCCGCATCTTCATATACTTTTTAGTATATTCAATAATGTCATATTGAGCAAAGCGAAATATCTATTTTTAATTAAAAGTAAATATTTTTGAAAAGAAGATCCTTCACTATGTTCAGGATGACATAAGATTTATTGATTTATTTTGATATTTGAATAACAATGTCATAAAGTTAAGGAAAAATTTTTGTCATTTGGAGCTTGCGAAAGATCTAAACTGCACTATAAAATATAGAAGCTTAGTTTCATGATATTAACTTGAATTTATTAATTTACTTGCCTCTTGGAAGCCTTATTATATAGGCTATTTTGGATATAGCAACAGCTGTATTAGCTTTTGCAGCTATCTTGGGCAACTTCCGAGTAATTTAATTAGAATGATAAAATATTACGATTTTTAAGTATAAATAAATAATATATATTATGTCTAAAAATTACTCTTATAATTCAAAAATACTTACTTCCGAAAATATTATAATAATTTTAGGGTCATTATCAATTGCTTTGATAGGAAGTCTTGCTTTATGTATATTGCAAAAATCAATGAACTTAATTATTGATAAAAAACCAATTATCCTGACTTTATCCTTTTTTACAATTCAATTCATATTTTTAAAACTCTTATTTAATATTCTAATACAAAATTTAAAACAAAATCATAATGAAACAGAAATAACTAATAAAAAAATTAAATTTCATTTAATAAATTCAATAGTTAGATTTATAAGTACAATATTATTTTTTTTTATAATGATAAAAATTTACAAACTTAACCCAGTACTATTCACATCAATATTAATATCATTATATTTGATTTTTTCAATTTTTGATGTGTGCTTAACTTTAACTAAATTGCATTCAGATGAAGTATAATATACTACTAAATTAAATATTCGATTTGGAATTAAATGACGGATATCAACGTTCTTCTAAAAGTATATATCATTAAATTAATAAAATAATAAATATTAGTTCTTCGATTTAAATAGTCATTATCAATATTAAAATACTATTTAAATAAACACAAAATTATGTCAAATATCATTTTGAAATTTAAAAAAATATTAAAATCAGAATCTATAAGATTTTTTAAAATGATGTTTGCATTAATTATATCTAAAATAAAAATCCAAAAACTCTTTGCAATTTTTCTGTTTTTACAAATTACAAATATAGCAGTCGCTAAAGATCATAAATCAGAAAATTCTAACTTTTTAATGGATCATATTGCAGATTCTCATGAATGGCATATTGCTACCATAGGACACAAACATATCTCCGTCCCGTTGCCTGTTATTTTATATAAAGTTGGACATGGAGTTGATATGTTTTTATCTAACAAATTTATAAATCAAGAACATAAACGAATTCCTTGCAAAGGATACATTTTAAATTACAAAGGTAAAATTAAAAGCATTGATAAAGCCAAAGTTTATGATTTATCCCTAACTAAAAATATTGTTTCAATGCTCATAAGCGTTATATTGATGTTTATAATTTTTATAACAGCTTCAAGAAAATATAAAAAGAGACCTAAGAGTGCGCCCAAAGGTTTTTGGATGTTTATAGAAATGCTAATAGTCTTTATTAAAGATGAAATTGCAGTTCCAAATATAGGAAAGAAACAATACACTAAATTTATGCCATATTTATTGACCATCTTTTTTTTCATATGGATAAACAATTTGATGGGATTGCTTCCTGGCTCTGCAAATGTTACAGGAAATATTGCAGTAACCTTAACATTAGCAGCATTTACTTTTATTATTACTAATATAAATGGAAATAAAAATTACTGGGCACATATTTTTAAACCATCAGGAATACCTTTTTGGTTACTACCTATAATGATTCCTGTAGAAATTATTGGATTATTTACAAAACCATTTTCTTTAATGATAAGATTATTTGCCAATATCACAGCAGGACATATAATCCTATTGAGTATAATAAATATTATTTTTATTTTTAAAAGTCCAGCGGCAGGACTTGTAAGTGTTCCTTTTGGTGCATTTATGTTTATGCTAAAATTATTAGTCGCTTTTTTACAAGCTTATGTATTTACGCTTATGTCGGCAATTTATTTTGGCCATGCCGTAGATGAAGATCATTAGATAGAATATTTAGATTTTTATTTCTATTATTTAAAAATCTTAAATTATTTTATGATGTTTTTTATAAATTTTATTTTTTAATTATAAATATATTAAATGATTATGGAAGGTTCGAGTTTAGCATTATTTGGAGCAGCTCTTGGAGCAGGGCTGGTAGCTTTAAGTGTAGCTTTTGGGATTGGTAAAATAGGAGCTGCAGCGATGCAAGCTATTTCAAGACAACCTGAGTCAGCAGGTAAAATACAAACAGCAATGATAATTTCTTGTGCTTTAATAGAAGGAGTTGCTTTATTTGGTACTCTTGTTTGTTTACTTATTTCTAACAAATAAAGAGTTTAAATTTAAATGGAGATGTTGGAAAAATGATCCTTCTTTGTATAGGTCTATTTCTACATCTATCATTTTATTAAATATTTACTTTATATAAAAGTTGATCTTAGTAAATATACTAATCGTAGATGAAATGTATCTGAAACCTCTTGATTTTAAAGAGTAGTGACCGATTATCAGATATTCTCAATTGGAAGCAGTATATATAGATTGCATTAAAATATAGTTATATATGGATATAATAACCCCTGGATTAGGAATAATTTTTTGGCAGACAATAACTTTTATAGTTGTATTGATAGTTCTAAAAAAATTCGCTTGGAAAACAATTATCAATTCAATTAAAACTCGAGAAAATAGAGTACAAGGAGCTTTAAATTCTGCTAAAGAAGCTAAAAGACAATTGGATTTGCTTCAAGAAAAAAGTAAACAAATCATTGATGAAGCTACTTTAGAAGGAGAACGAATAATGAAAGAAGGTATTTCCTCTAAAGAACAAATTGTTAAACAAGCAAAATTCGAAGCTAAAAGAGTAACAGAAGAAGAGTTGAATAGAGCTAAAAAATTAATTGAAAAAGAAAAAAACATTGCTTTGATTGAAATGAGGAACAAAATTTCTGATTTAGTCATTGATCTTTCCGAAAAGCTTCTGATGGAAAAACTTAAAGATCCTGAAGAGCAAACTAGAATAATAAATAAAATGATTGAAGATATGCCAGAAGCAAGTTAATCTTGTATTTTTGAATATTTAAATAAATCGTTTTTAAAGTTGAATAATGTAAATTTAGATTATTAAAGTGTTATGAATAACAATCTAATTGCAATGAGATATGCAAAACCTTTATTGCAAATTGCTATAAACAAAAACAAACTTAAAGATGTCTATCAAGACATGAAATTATTTACAACTATTTGTCTTAAAGAACCTTTAATAAAGCAAGTTTTAGAAAACCCTATATTAGATTCTGAAAAGAAGAAACATATCATTAATAAAATTTTTAATAACAACTCAGATCAACTTACTAAATCATTTATTAACCTATTAATCAAGAAAAGAAGAGAATCATATATATGTAAAATATCAGACTCATTTTTAGAAATATATAATGAATATACAAATACTAAAAAGGTTAATTTGACAATAGCTCATGATATAAATGATGATACCTTAAAAATAATCGAAGAAAAAGCAAAAACAATTGGACATTGTGAAAATGTTAAAATAATAAAAAAAATTAACCCAAATATAGTTGGAGGTTATATATTGAAAATAGATGATAAACAAATTGACTTAAGTTTTAAGTCAGCTTTAAAAAATATAAGAGAAAATATAAATAATAAATCTATATAAATAAAAAATAAGCTAATAATATAAATATGACAAGTTTAAGACCCGATGAGATATCATCAATGATAAAGAAAGAATTAGAAGACCTAGGATTAGATAAAAAAATAGAAGAAGTAGGAACAGTCTTACAAATAGGTGACGGAGTAGCTACAATATATGGATTGCAAAATGTACAAGCTGGAGAAATGGTGGAGTTTGCTAATGGAACAAAAGGATTAGTGCTTAACCTGGAAGAAAATAGTGTTGGAGTAATATTATTAGGAAAATATAATGATATCAAAGAAGGAGATATTGTAAAAAGAACAAATAAAATAGCATCAATTAAAGTAGGAGAAGGAATGTTAGGGAGAGTAGTAAATACATTGGGAGAACCTGTTGATGGTAAAGGTCCTATTGAAGGCAAACTCATAGAAGTCCCTTTAGAAAGAAAAGCTCCCGGAGTAATCTTTAGACAACCTGTAAAGACACCTTTACAAACAGGTATTAAAGCAATTGATTCGATGGTTCCTATTGGTAGAGGACAAAGAGAACTAATTATAGGAGATAGGCAAACTGGTAAAACAACTATAGCTATAGATGCCATAATAAGTCAAAAGCCTCTTTATGATAGAGGCGAACCCGTTTATTGTATATACGTAGCAGTGGGTCAAAAAGCATCTACAGTAGCAACAGTAGTCTCCGAATTAGAAAAGCATGATGCATTAGAATATACAACAATAGTAACTTCTTCAGCTTCTGAGCCAGCACCATTACAATTTTTAGCCCCTTTTGCCGGAACTGCTATTGGTGAATTATTTAGAGACACTGGCAGACATGCTTTAATTATCTTTGATGACCTTTCAAAGCAAGCAGTAGCTTATAGAGAAGTTTCATTATTATTAAGAAGACCTCCTGGTCGAGAAGCTTATCCCGGAGATGTTTTTTATTTACATTCTAGACTTTTAGAAAGAGCTGCTAAAATTATTGAAAATGATGATATAGCTAAAAAAATGAATGATATTCCAGGAAATTTGAAGAAAATGGTTAAAGGAGGAGGTTCATTGACAGCACTTCCCATCATTGAAACTCAAGCTAATGATGTCTCAGCATATATTCCCACAAATGTGATTTCTATTACAGATGGACAAATATTTTTAGAATCAAATTTATTTAATTCAGGAATAAGGCCAGCGATAAATGTTGGTATTTCAGTTTCTCGTGTAGGAGGGAATGCTCAAATAAAGTCAATGAAAAAAGTTGCTGGTACATTAAAATTAACTCAAGCCCAATTCAGAGAATTGGAAGCTTTTGCAAGATTTGGTTCTGATCTGGATCCTGCTACTCAAAAAGTAATTGATAGAGGTAGGATTAATCAAGAAATTTTAAAACAAAAACAATATTCTCCAATGCCTGTTGAGCATCAAATTGCTATAATTTATACTTCAATAAATGGATTGCTTGATGAGATTCCTTTAAATAAGATTAAAGACTTTGAAAAAACTTTCTTAGAATTATTAGAAACTAAACATAGAGATATGTTATATAAAATTGCTGAAGGTAATTTAGATGATTCTATTATTAAAACTATTACTAATGAAGCCAAACATTTATCTAGGACATACATCTCTTAATGTTTAGATATTGTTTAAAAATAGTTAAAACAAAATAAATGTCATCCTGAACATAGTGAAGGATCTTTTTAAAGCATATTAAATCTAGAAATAGATGTTTCGCTTTGATCAATATGACAAACTTTAAATATATACTACTTCCATTTGAAGAATATCTGATAATCGGTCTTTTCTGTATGAAAATAACCGGTTTTAGATACATCTTTATATACGTCGAGTATAGTTGTAATTAATTAATTAAATCAAATGTCAAAAACAAAAGAAGTCATAACAAGAATTAACTCGATTACTTCAACTAAAAAGATTACTCAAGCAATGAAAATGGTTTCTGCTGCTAAGCTTGCTAAATTTCAGACAAAATCTGAAATGATGAATAATTATATTGATAATTTAAATGATGTTCTTTTAGTAATTAAAACTGATTTAGAAAATCAAATCAAAAATAATAAAGAATCTTCAGATTTTAGTTTTATTAATAAAATCAATAATCCTTATTTAGAAAATAAAACCAACTTAAAAGAAAAATCTAATTTAGAAAAAGTATTATATATAGTTGTTTCATCAGATAAAGGATTATGTGGATCATTTAATTCTAAACTTTTGAAAACAGCCGAAATTGAAATTGAAAAGTCATTATCCAATAATAGAAATATATCAATACTTCCAATAGGGCGTAAAAGCTATTCTTTTTGCAAACGAAATAAATCTTTAAATTCTGTTCCCATAATAGAAGATCATATCGATTTAATTTCAAAATTAGACTATGATAAAGCATTAAAGTTTTCTAATGAAATAATGAAATCCTTCATAAATAAAAAATATACAAATGTTATAATCATTTATAATAAATTGAGAGGAAGTTCGAAGATAAATATAAAAAATGAGAACTTCTTACCTTTAAAATTAGAATCATATAAAATAAGTAAAAGTAAATTAGAAGGTATACAATATATTTTTGAACCTGATTCAGAAAAATTATTACAAGATCTAATTCCTAAAATTTTAGAATTAAAGATATATTCAATACTATTAGGCTCATTGACTGCAGAAAATTCAGCAAGAATGATTGCTATGACCAAAGCTTCTGATAATGCAGAAGATATTATAAAAGAATTGAAGCTGACCTATAATAGAACAAGACAAGCTATGATTACTAAAGAATTGACTGAAATAGTAGGAGGAGCCGAAGCTCTCAGAGCTGGACATTAATTTTTTCTAAATAATTTAAAAACATATTTAAATTTACTAAATGAGGCGTTTGTAAACCGCATAAAAATACTTAAATTAGATTAATTTTATATAATTATCTAATAAAGTGTAATAAAGTATGAGCATATTTGACTTTCAGAGTAAATTTCCAAATGAGGAAGCATGTAAAAAATATTTATCAGACCTTAAGTGGAAATCGGGATTTATTTGCAAAAAATGTTTCTATACAAAATATAGGCTAACGAAGAATCAGTTTTCAAGAAAATGTAATAAATGCAATATTGAGGAATCACCTACTGCTGGAACATTATTTCATAAAGTAAAATTCCCGTTATTAAAAGCATTTTATATTATATACTATGTAAGTACCAATAAAAAAGGTATATCCACAAGAGAGCTAAG
>JAAGZN010000366.1 GCA_024206165.1 Bacteroidota bacterium | reverse complement strand
TTTCTATGTTGAGATAATAATTCTTTTCTTGATGAGGATGATAATATATTCATTTTGTTATATAAATAATTTTGTACTAATATCGAAAATTATTTATTATTTACAAATTATTTATTAATCTTCAAATGGAAGAAGTATATATGTACACTAAGAAGCATACTGCTATTGTTTTGATTTTTAACATGATATAATATTTGTGATTAAAAAAATTAAAAATTCCTTAATACTAAATTATTTTTGTATCAAGGTTCCATTATATTAAATTGATTATTAAAGTAAGAAGTACAGGCTAACGCCAATTTATGTTTTTAGGAGTAAAATTGGTTAATTTATATTTTTCTAAGATTAAATTATGGAAATACATTCTATCAAAATTTATGCTTAACTATAACTTAAAGATAATAAATAAATTTTTAAAATCACAAATATTTATTTTTTTTACCAAAAATTTATCAAACTAATATTTAAAGAAAATAGTAAATTTTAATTATCCATTAAATCTTCAATTTCATCAATTTCTATTGGTATCTCTCTACCTAAATCTTCAATACCATTATTTTTTATTAAAATATCTGTTTCTAATCTTATTCCTATATTTTCTTCTTTAATATAAATGCCAGGCTCTACAGTTATCACCATACCTTCTTTCATTGGTATATCATAATCAATTGGGTCATGAACATCTAACCCTAGATGATGAGATATTCCATGCATGAAATATTTTCTATAGGCTGGCTCTAAAGGATTTTGATTCTTTATATCATTTTCAGTTATTAAAGCAATTTCTAATAATTCTTCTTCTATTAATGAATTAATCTTTTTGTTGTATTCTTTGAAAGTCAGATTAGGCTTTATTATGCCCATTGCTGATTTCATAATAAATAGAACAGAATTATAAATAACCTTTTGTCTTTGCGAAAATTTACCATTTATTGGAAATGTTCTGGTTATATCTGAATTATAATTATTATAATTAACTCCAATATCAAGCAAAATTAAGTCTCCATCTTTAAGCTTAGCATTATTTTGTTCATAATGTAAAATACAAGAATTTTTTCCAGAAGCAACAATAGGATTATATGCAAATCCTTTACATCCTATTTTTCTAAATTGATAAATAAATTCTGCTTCGATCTCATATTCCATGATATTTGGTTTAATCTGTTTTAGTACTTTACGAAATGCTTCGTTTGTTATATTGCAGGCTTCTTTAATATTATAAATTTCTTCTTTTTCTTTTATTGCTCTTAATTTAGAAATTATTGGTTGTAAATCTTTAAACTTATATTTAGGATATTTATTTTGATATTCATTTAAAAGTTTTTGATCTTTTGAAATATTTAATTTTTCTTTAATTTTAGTTTTGTTCAAATAGATTGTATTGATATTTTGAAATAACTTATCAGATATTTTTTGAAATTCATCTATGTAGTAAATGTTTTTTATACCAGAAATTGCTTTTGCTTTTTCTTTATTTAATTTTTCGCCTTCCCATAGTAATTCTTTAGTAGTTTGTTTTTTAATAAATAAAAACTCATTATTTTGATTGTCATCTTTATATAATAAAAGTATTGTGTCTGGCTGCAAAATACCTGTTAAATATATTAAATCATTGTTTTGTTTATAAGGCAAAATAGTATCTGCATTTCCAAAACAAATTTCATTAGAATATATTATTGCAATTGAATTATTTGGAAGTTTTTGAAATAATCTAATTCTATTTTTTTTAAATAAATCAATCATTTTTATTTTTTATAGAGTTTTTCAATCTATACAATAAAACCGATGCTTGTTTGTTATTAACTGCTTGTGCAACATCAACTTCTTCAATATTACTATCGTTAGCTTTATACCACTTAGAATTTGCCAAACTTTTTACATAAGCATAATAATGTCCCCCATCATTTGTTGAACCTGAATGTATTATGACACCAAATAATTCATATATTTTGGTTCCATATTTTTTAACTTCTGGATATTCAATTAGATCATTATTTTTTGTATGATTCTGCATAAATCGATCCAATTTTAAAATAATCACATCAGAATATTTTACTTTATGCTCTTTTTTTACAATATTTATATCATTTTTGCAGTTACACTCTTTTTTTTTGAAAAATTCTTTAAATCTTAATTTTAGTCCTTCATCTAAATCTTTTATTGAATTATTATGCTCAATTATATTCATTTTTACACTTAATGTTTTATTTTTATCATTATTAGAAAATTTAATTATTGTATTTTTATTAATTAATTCTTCAAAATATTTATCATTGGGTATCTCTATATATGCATTATTCAATTCATATTCTATTGATATGGCATTAATATTTACATTTTGTTGATTTGAATTTGAAAATTCTTCAATTAGATTTGGATAATTCTTTTTAATAAGTTCAAGAATTAAAGATTTCAAATATTTAATTTGAAAATTATCGATTATATTAAATGAAAATTTTTTATCATTTATATTTACTGTTACTTGATAAAAAACTGGTTGCGAAGGAATACTAAGAATTATGTCATGTTCTTCAAGTCTTAATACTTTATCACATTTCAAACATTTTGTAATATTTACAATATCAATTTTATAACTATTTAAAATTGTATCTTTTTGCTCATCCTCGTAACTATACAATAAATTATAATTTTCATTAAGTTCGATTAAAATTCTTTGCAAAGCCAAGCTAGCATCTTCTTGATTACCTTTATCAAAATAACTATCTTTTTGTAACAATTCTTTATAAACTTTATTTGGAGAAGCTGATTTTTTATCAGAATCTGGTTGATGAGCTAGACGGGAAAATTCCCAAAAGGATGTCAACATATTCTCATAACCCAATTTGTAGCCATAACTATTAAATATAAGCTGAGAGACTAATGGTGTCTGTAATATACATTGAATTGCTGAATTCAGATAACAGGTATTCCTCATGTTATTTAAACCTATTATATTTTTACTTAATTTTGATAATTCATCTATAACTAGTTTCAAAGATTCATTATCAATTTCTATTCCTTCTATTTCAATAGCATCTTCAAGAAGTGGAATTTCCCATAAATCATCTCCATTTAAATTATTTTGTTGTAAAAAATTTATCAGATTATTTTTTGCATTTTCTTTAATTTTAAGTGTTTTCAGCCATAAAACTAAATCTTTGTTTTCCCATTTTATGAAAGGTTTTTTTAAAATATTTTTTATTTGGTTGTTTTCAAACTTTTCATCTTTATTAGGTATAAGCTTTGGATCTTTATTTAAGTTAGGTTTTGTATTTAGATCTTTATCTTTAGTATTGACTATTCCTAATTTTTTGCTTTTTGTTTTATTTTGTATTCTTGAGTTTTTCCTAATCAATGATTTTATTTTGGTAATTGATTGTTTACCTTTCAGTTCTTTAACCTTTTGAGATTTTTTATATATTTTTTGAAAAAATTCTTTGTTTTCAAATGGATAAAAAACTTTATTTTTTTTAATTTCATCCCAAATTTTCCTTGCTTCTTCTTGAGTTAATTTATCTAAATTTAAGTCTTTAGAAGATTTGATGTAGAATAATTCATCATCATTGCTTTCTTTTTTATAAAATATTTTTCTAAATAAATATTTTAATTTTAAATCTAGTACGTTCTTCATTGATGAGAAATCAAAAGCATTTAATTTATACCATAATTGTTGTGCTTCTTCTTTCGTAAGATTATTTATATTTTCTTCATTAAAAGTTTGGATGTTTTTAATTTTGCCAATATTTACTGATTTTGTTCTGTTTATAATTTCTTGATCGGTTGGCTCTAATTTAGAAATATTTTTTTCTAGTTCTTTAGTGTTATCATTAATTTTCTTTCCTTTTGGTCCACAAGCTATTATAAGAAATAAACAAAATAAATTTAGAATTATCATTTTTTTTAATTTTGTAGTTCAATCAAAAGATTTTCATTTTCTTCAATCTTTTCTGTAATGAATTCCATTAATTCTCTTATATATTTTTGACTAAATGAAAATTCAATACCTGCTTCCTTATATGTTTCAGGGATAGATTTTAAAGAACCTAATTTTAAAGCATTAATATATTTTTTTATTCCTTCTTTTCGGTTTTCATTATAGTTTTTCCAAATTGATATTGCTGCTAGCTGAGCAATAGCATATTCTATATAATAAAAAGGTACTTCAAAAAGATGTAACTGTTTTTGCCATATATAATCTTTATACTTTTCTTGTCCTTCCCAATCTACAACATTATCAGAAAATTCATTGAATATTTTATTCCAAATATGTTTTCTTTCCTCTTTAGTATGATTAGGGTTAGTATAAATCCAATGTTGAAATTTATCAATAGTTGCAACCCATGGAAGTATAGATATTATTCTATATAGATGTAATAGCTTTGCTCTTGTTAAATCTTGTTTATCCCTAAAAAATATATCCCAATATTTCATAGATATTAACTCCATACCCATAGATGCAACTTCTGAAACTTCTAAGGGTGCATTTTTAAAAGCACTAAGAGTTAAATCTTTTGCTAGAAAGGAATGAACTGCATGCCCACCTTCATGTAACATTGTAATCATATCATCAAAGGTATGAGTTGCATTCATAAAAATAAATGGAATTCCTGTTTTATTTAAAGGATAATTATAACCTCCTGGAGCTTTATTTTTGCGTGTAAGTAAATCTAAATGACCTAAAGATTTCATTTTTTTAATACAATCTCCAAAAAAGGGATCTATCTTATTAAAGACATTTACGGTTTTATTAAGTAAATCTTCTTCATTATTAAAGGGTTTTAAAGGTTTGTTTTTATAAATATCTACAGCTAAATCCCAAGGTTTTAAATTATCTAGTTTTAAAGATTCTTTTCTTTTTTGAGCTAAAAGGTTTAATATAGGGACAATTTCTTTTTTTGTTGTTTCATGAAATTGATGACAGTCATTTATGGTATAATCAAATCTTTTTAACTTTATGAACATATATTCTGAAAATGTTTTACAGTTAGCATTTTTAGCAATTTTATCTCTTTTAATAATCATCTCAGAAAATATTTTATCAATTTTATCTTTATCTTCTAGTCTCCTATCTCCTATTTTGATATAAATTTCTTTTCTTAGTTCTCGATTTGATTCTTCTAATTTTGTAGATGCTTGTTGTAGTGTTATTTCTTGATTTTCAAAATTTATAGTCATGCTACTCACAATAGTATTATATTCTTGAGATTTTATTTGCAGGTCTACTATTAAGGGTAAATTTAGTTCTCTGAAAATTTTTAATTCATACTTTATCGATTTTATTAAAATATCATAACCTTCTTCTTTTTTCAATTCGTTGATATATTCGTTATTTATTATCTTAAGATTTAATTTATTAGAGATTTCTTCAACTTTTGGAATAACATT
The DNA here is from genome assembly GCA_024206165.1 of Bacteroidota bacterium. Lineage (GTDB taxonomy): Bacteria > Bacteroidota > Bacteroidia > Cytophagales > Amoebophilaceae > JAAGZN01. The sequence continues at coordinate 8,658 of JAAGZN010000366.1, read as the reverse complement.
TTTTAAGTATTCTTCATATAATTTTGCAAATTGGGGATTAGCTGTGTCTTTAGTCATATTTATATATCTCCATCCAAATTCTTCGGATATTGATGAATCTATAATATCTTTTTCTAAAATTAGATTTTTTAATTCTAATAATGAAGTTACTTTTCTTGTTAATAATTCATTATAAATACCTTCTATTATATTCCAATTTTTAACATTTGTATTTTGAAGAGTTGATAATTTAGATTCCATTATTTTAAAATTACAATTTATAAATTAGTTATGATTTTATTTGTTATGTTCTTTCCAATTGAATAGTTTCTGATACCAAATAAAATTAAAATTAGTATTCAGATCCATTAAACTAAGATTGGCATAATGTCATAAAGTTAATATAGAGAATATTTAAATCATAAATTAAAGAATGATTTCAAGATATAAAAAAGTTATAATTCAAATATTGATCAAATCAAATCTATTTATATAAAAATATAAGCAATAAGTACAAATAAATATTATTTTTTTATTATATTATTTATAAGGCAACATAGATATTTGTCAGAATCTTTAAGTTATTTTATATAAAATTATTTAAAATGAAAACATATATTAAAGTTCAAAGAATGAGCAGATTTTCTTTTATAATATTTATAAATCTTTTGACAAATATAATTATAGGATGTGGTAGTAAAAATGAAGATGATAAAAATGCGGTACAAACTAAGAAAAATGTAAATACTAAAATAAAACATTTAGAAGTGATAAATTCTAAACAGAACTTAAAAGATAAACCTATTAAGAATGAAATAATAAAACTCAAAACTGAGACTAAAAATTTTAATCAAACAAAAAAAAAATCTTCAAAAGCTTCGAAAAAGAATCCTTTAATATTTTTCAATAATAAATTAGTAAAAAGAAATAATAATTTAATTGAAAAAGCTTTAGTTAATAATCATAAACAAAGAATTAGTGGCAAAAACATAGATAATAATTTTAGAAGAAATATACCAAATACAAAATCCAAAAATAAATCAAATTTAATATTTAGTAAAAATCGTTTCTTTAATAGAAATAATAAACAAAAATCAAATTCAATATTTAACTCAAATAAATTAAGAAGAAACAATGCTAATCAATATCCGATGTATAATAAAAATATGTTACCTATTAATCAAAATAGATTTAGGTTTAATCCTTTTAATAGGAAGATTTTTAATGATAGGAATGTTTTGAAATCACAAAATAATTTAGGTGGGAATAATAATATAAATGGGATGAAAGTTTTTAGGATGAATAATTCTTCTTCAAGTGATTCTCAAAAAAGAAATGATAAATTACAAAATATGCCTTTAAATCAACGCAATAATAATCAAAATATAAATAAAATAAGAAATTTTAAATTTAGGAAGTATTTTAAAAACTTAAATAAAAAACAAGATAATAAAGATGACAAAAATAAACATTTAGAAAAAGAAGATCTTAAAAATAAGCTTGTAGGAATTCCTATAATAGAAATAGAAGAAGGAAATAATTTACTTAAAAATAATTTATCGGAAGAGGATAAAGATAAAATTAAAAAAGAAAAGCAAATTACAAAAATGATATTATGGTTAAACAGTAAAAAAGCTTGGCAAAAAAAAGATTTTGAGTTTTTAACTGAGAATTTAAAGTTCTATGGAAATATAGTCAAAAAAGAGATAGATAATAAAATAGATGGCAAACATAAGAAATTAAATAAAGAGCTAAATACTATTCTAAAAAAATATTTTAAGATAATTAATAAGATAAAAAATAAAAAGTTTAAAACGAAGAAGGAATTTTGTTATATAGCTACCTTATATAATGGACTCTGTGGTTTTATTTCTAAATTAAATATGATATTTAACAATATTAGACAATTAGATAGGGATATTTGTAAAAATGATGTATTAATTCAAGAAGGTGTATGGGACGAAATTTACAGGATTAAAGATGATTTAAAATATGCTATGAATCTTTTATCTAAACAATCTAAAATGTATGATAAATTTAAAATATTTGGATCTATAAAAAATAAAGATTTAATAAATCTTGACCATAATTTCATGAGTAGTTATAAGGATAGATTAGAAAAAATTAAGTTTAATATTCAGTATTTAAAAATAAAGATAGAAAATAAGTGTAACAATAGAGAAGAAGCCCCAGATATTAATAAAGATATTTACTCTATTGCTAGATTAATTTGTCAACTTATTATTGAGAAGCAAATCGCTAAATTTATCTCAGCCTCAATATTTAGAATTGAATCATTTGTTAATATAAGATATGAATATAGTAAAAGTTATTTGAAAATAAGAAAACTGTATTCAGAGATTATGAATTTAAGGAATGAATTGATTATTAAAATAAATAATATAAATTAGACTTTATCTTAATTTTCAAATAGTAATATGAACATAATTAATTAATATACTTTAATATTCAATATTTAAAATCGAAAATCGAAAATATATAAAAGAGAAAAAGCTCAAAATATATGTTCTATTGGTAAATTAATTTGTCAACTTATTATTGCGCAAAATTTATCTTCGCTTCAATTTTTAGAATTGAATCATTCGTTTATATAAGATATGAATATAGTAAAAGGTATTTTAAAATAAGAAAACTGTATTCAGAGATTATGAATATTAGGAATGAAATGATTCTGAAATAAATAAGATGAACTAAACTTTATCTTAATTTTCAAAAGTAATATGAACAAGATTAAATAATAAACTTTAATATTCAACAATTAAAATCAAAAATAAATAATAGATAAGAAGATCAAGATATATATTTTATTGATAGATTAAGTTATCAACTTATTATTGAAAAGAAATCGGTAAATTTATCTCCGCATCGATTTTAGATTTTGAATCATTGATAAACATAAGTTATAAGTTTAGTAAACGATATTTAAAAGTATATAAATTTATATTTATAAAATATAAAAATAAAAAATCAATTAGTTCTAAATATAAACTTCATAGTATAAAACATGGTTTTTATTGAAATTAATAAATCAATAAAAACCATGTTTTATAAAATAAATAACAAATTATTTATTAGGCATTTTCATCTCCAGTTGGAGTATACGGAAATTCTGTTTTAGCAGTTTCTTTTGTCAATTTTGCTTTTTCGGTACCTAATCTATTGTAGTTTTCTAAAAGAATCAATTCATTTTCCATTTCATTTAATTTATCAGTAAATTCAGAAAATACGTCTTTTAAACTCGTTATTTGTGGTGTACTTGATTCATATCCTTCAGTTTTAATTATTCTAAAATAGACAGGATCTCTTTGTAACCAAGATGTAGTAACTGCATTAGTTAATAGCTTTACATTTACATATGAATAAAGTTCATCATGTTCATTTAAATCATCTACAGTTTTACATAGTTCTTCATATAATGTATTCATATCAGTAATTGCAGTTGTTATTAATTCTGCTTGGTCCATAACTTTTATGGATTCTATATGTGTATCATAATATTTCTTTAAAACATTTCGAACTTCAGTTACTCTATCAAAAGCTTTTTTTAAATTTTCTTTAACTTCAGTTAATTTACCTTCTGACAATGTTTGTTTTGTCGAATCATCCTTTTTATTTACAGGATCAGAAACAGCATAATATATTAGTGGTAATAATCCAACCTCTTGAACATCACTTTTAGTAGAGATTCTTGTTTTTTCTTCTTCTTTTGCTTTTTCATAATTACCTTTGTACTTTCCCTCCTTTTGTAATATATCAATATCAGAATTCAACATCATACCTGGTTTATGAAATCCTATCTTTTCTGCTGTTCTTCCTAAAAGCGATGATTCAAAATATTTATATATCGAATTTTTATCAAGATGCACTTCAATTATTTCATGTTTTAATTTATAAAATTCTTCCAATTCAGTCTCTGATATATTTTCATTTTTATTTATAGGTGCTACTACATTATCTATTAAAGATTGCAACTGTTTTTTAACAATAGAAAAATGGCCCTCATTAACTTTATTTTGCAAGTAAAATGATTTTATATTATCAATATGAGAAACAATCAAACCCCTTCCCATTTTTAAAGTTTTATTAACAAAATCTCCATCAATTACTTTAAATTTCAGGTTAGAATTATATTCATCCAACATGATATCATATAATCCATTATCATTATATGTAATAGCATTTTTAACAGCAGCGTAGTTCAAATGATTTAATGCATTTTCAATTTCTTGTATTGCATCATTATCTTTTACTGAATTAAATATTTGTTTTACATCTTTATTAGCATCATTATAAGCTATTTTTTTTTCTAAACTTATTCTTGACATATATTTACTATTCAAAACAGATATTTGATTTGCATTAAGTACCGTTGATGACTCCTCTGAAATTTGTGTTTGGAGTTCTAATAATCTAGAGGTAGCTGTCTCATAGTTAAAGTCTTCATTCATTTCACTAAAAGGAGTAAGATCACCATTTGTTTTAATAATTGCTTTCAAAGCATCTTCTTTTAAAGCAAGTTTGATTAATGCATTCGGTGGGGTCTCTAAAAGCTGGGTCCATGTATCACTAAATGTATCATAAGCAGATTTCTGCGTATCTTCTAGCTTAGACTCAGGTTTCTTCTTAGCAGCTACAATTTTGCCTAATTTAGTATCATCAAGTTTTGTTAACTCATCCTTTGTTACTTCACCATCGTTTTCTTTTAATTGTGGAAAAATTCCTTGAGCAACTGTATTACTTCTTCCACCTATATTCAACCAATCTTTAATTTTGTTTAATTCCGTATCTTGTTTTGCTTGTTGAAGCTTATTAGTTTCTTCTAGAGTACTACCATTCAACTCAGAAGAATCAGTATCAATACCTAGAACTTTATTTGTAGCTATAGTTGCTTGTACCATTTCCTTAGTCACTTTAGGATTACTAGTACCCGTAGGCTTACTAGTACCCGCAGGCTTATTTTTACCACATGCTATCATTAGATTCGCAGCAGCAAATACCATAAAAAGAGCAAATAACCCTTTTGATATTTTATATTTTACAGTTTTAATGTTGTTCATTTTAATATTTATTTTAGTTTAACAATCTAACTATTACATTTTACAATTTAAACAAGTATTAATGAATAGTCAAACATAATTTTAAAAACAAACACCACCTAACTTTTAAATAAGTGTTTGTCTTCAAAAAGTCTCTATATTCAAAGTCAAATATTGCAAAAACAATATCATAGAGAACGCTACAAATTTAATCTATTTTTTTAATAAATCAAAATTTGTTTTGTTAAATAGACCATTTTTTTACAAAACCGAATATTTTATTTTTATAATTTTAAATATAAATAAATACATAATTATATAAAAATAGCATATACAAGCTCTTAATATAATATTATCAATATAAAAATCATACCATTTTTATATTTAACTAAATTAATTGGAAAGCTAAAATAAAATGATTTATTATATAATACCATTTTAAATATAAATAAGAAATTGTTAAAATCATTTCTTATTTAGAATTTTTATTAATGAATATTATAATTGAAGCATCTTTATTTGATTACCATATAAAAATTATTTTTAATTTATATTATTCCATTAATTGAGTGTTTTAGTTTTAGCTTTAGTTTTTCCTTATAATTAATTTAACAATAAATTTTAACTAAAATAAACTTTGCAGTTCATGAATCTTTACATTGCTTATTTCTCCTTTTAATTTTTGATTGTTAGAATTTGAATTAAATCGTCTTATTTCCACACTAAAGTTTTTTACATTTTTAAGAGATGAAGGCTTACTTACTCTTACTAAGATTTCTTGTATTTCATATTTTTTGATAAAATCTTTAGCAATTTTTTCAGATATTGTTTCAATTAAATTATGTTGTTTTTGTAATATAGATTTCAATCTTTTATTAATATCTCTATAATCAATAGTATCTGAGATATCATCAGTTTCTGCAGATTTTTGGATATCAAAAAAGATTTCTAAATAAATTAAAATTTCTTGTTTAGAAATTATTTCTTCAGGCTGTGTCCCAGCAAAACATTGATATTTAGCTTCATTTATAATTAATTTATCCATTTCTTACATAAATATCATTTATAATTTTATTTAACAAATTTATAAAAAATAAATAAAATTATAATAATATTAAAAAAAAATTTATAAGTTTGAGTATGTTTAATATTATTTGTTTACTTAAAATATGAAAAATTTAATAATCAAAATATTAATAATTTCTTTAGTTTATTTTTCTTGTAAAATTAAAACTAAAAAAAGTCAAAAATATTTAGAAAAAATTGGCGATAAGATTTTTGGCATTGTTAACTTAGTATAGTTATTTATAAATTCTGTATTTTAAAACTTCAAAATAATTTTTAAAATGAAGAATTATTTTGCGAAAAACCTTAAGACCTATTTTAAATTAACAATGCCAGATTTTTTTAAATTTTAATCATAAAGGAGAAAAAAAAAGATTGTTTTTTAATAATGAAAGAATTCATCTAGCAACTCTACCATCTAAAAGATATTTTACAAATCCTTTTACAAATTTAGGTAATACTTTAAAAACAGACTTGCAAAATTTAATTACCGAAATTAAGGTTTTAGCTGGCAAAGAAGACAAATTAAAATTAAAAATTAAGAAAATTAAGAATAGAGATGATTTAGATGATAAAATGAAATTAACTAAAATAATTAAAATATCTTTATTTCAAATTGAAGATGAAGAGTCTTTTTCAATATTTTTAAATAAAACTTACAATAGTAATAGTCTTCGAGAAAATTTTGATTATGATGAATTAGAAAATTTAGTTTATCATGAATATAAGAAATATAAATGCAATCTTATAAAAGCAACTTTAGCTCTATTTATTGGACCATTATTGTGGTTTCCATTATTATATATTCCTTATTTTGGAGTATGTTTACTTTCAATAGGATTTGGTATTGGTATTGTTACTTTGGTATTTGAAATTCATAATTGTAAAATAATAAAGTCACGAATTGAGAGATTTTTAAATCAATTAAATTAACTCTTTTTAAAATTATAATACAATTTAATTAATTCATCATAAAATTGATATTTAATTTTAAATACAATTATCATATTAAGGTATTTCATCATATAATTTGCTTATCAAATAAAAAGAGCCTGTTATTACTAGCTTATTTGATACTAAAGCTTGTTTTAACGCAGTTTTATAATCTTTTATTACATGAATTTTAAATATTTGTTTTAAATTTTTCTTTAATATTATTGAATTTAACTTTTCTTTTATACTCAATGGGTCAACAGATAAACTTTTAAATTTTAGTTCATCAATAGAGAATTGGGTAATAAAAATATTATCAGCAATGTCTAAAATATATTCAAGCATTTTTGTATAATATTTAATTTCTCTAAACGCTATTAAAAAATTTAATTTTTGATTTGGATATATTTTCTTAATACTTAAAATTAAATTTTTCATTTTATCTGAATTATGGGCAGCATCTATTATTATCATCTTATGATTTATTTTTTTAATCTCTATTCTAGCTGGTAATTTAATTTCTTTTAAAGTATTTCTTATATTATCAATATTCAATATAAATTTATCTCTATCGCTAATTAATTTTAAAGAAATCAAAGCTAAATTACAATTTTCCACTTGATGTATACCATGCAAGCCTAATTCAATATTATTTATATACATATTTTTAAATTTAAAATTAAATTTAAATGTATTTCTTAAATATCTTGGAATAATTTTATGTGCTATAAATAGATTTGCATTTTCTTGATAAGCTTTTTCTTTTATAATTGCTTCTACTTTTGGTTTTTGTTTACAACTTATAGTTAGGTTGTCCTTTTTAATTATACCAACCTTTTGGAAAGCTATTTTTGATAAAGTCTTTCCTAAGATTTTAGTATGATCAATGCCTATTTTTGTTAATATACATACTTTATTTTCCATTAAATTTGAAATATCATATAAACCTCCAAGTCCTGTTTCTAATATTACATAATCAACATTTTCTAGATCAAAAATATAAATACTTAAAATAGTTAAAATTTCAAAATATGTTAAGGAAATATTATTTTTTTTAAATTGTTCGATAATTGGTTTTAAGTCATTTAGATACTTTAAAAATAACTTCTCAGAAATAAGTTTGTTATTAATTTGAAATCTTTCTCTTATATCAAATAAATGCGGAGATATATTAAGTCCTACTTTAAACCCTTGAGAAACTAGTAATTTACTTAAAATAATAGCGGTTGATCCTTTTCCTGAAGTTCCTGCTATATGAACAATTTTTGGATTTTTATTTTTAATATAATTTTGTTTATCTATATGTTGCCAAATGTATTTTTCTTTATATTTTTTTCGTATTGATTTTGCAAATTTTCTGCTTTTTTGTATTCCTATGTTTTTTTCGTGTTTATTTAGATAAATGGTATTAAATAAATAATTTTCAGCGTCCTTTAAGTTTTTAATATTATCATTCATTATTTAATTTTACAATTAAAAAAGACGGTATTGTTAATTTAATATAGATATCTCTCCATTCCATTTAGCCATTAAAAGTTTAATAGAATACTCTAGCATTTCTGTACTTTTGCTATAGCATTTTGTTTTTCTTCGCATTCTTGCTAAAAAATGGCGGAATAAACTA
>JAAGZN010000365.1 GCA_024206165.1 Bacteroidota bacterium | reverse complement strand
TTCTATGTTGAGATAATAATTCTTTTCTTGATGAGGATGATAATATATTCATTTTGTTATATAAATAATTTTGTACTAATATCGAAAATTATTTATTATTTGCAAATTATTTATTAATCTTCAAATGGAAGAAGTATATATACTGCTTCCACTTGAAAACTATCTGATAATCGGTCTTTACTCCTTGAAATCAAAAGGTTTCAGATGCTTTTCATTTACGATTAGTATATTATTTACCTTACTTATGGTTTGATTAAGGCGGTGATTTTTATCAATTTTATAACTATTTGGATATTTATAACTTGCTTTTTCTATATTTTTTGAAGTATCGTCAAAAAAATAAATGTTATTAGGATTAAATCCTTGTTTTGCAATTTGATCTAAATAATAAGTTTTTATCAGAGCCCATTGTTCAGTAGGCTTTTCATTTTGAGTTTTACCTTCCCAAACTTTTCTTAAAAATAAAGGGTTTGAAACATCTTCTCTTTCTCTTGCTCCATAAACTTTGGAAATATATTTTAACAATTTTGCTTTTTTTAATTTATTCTCAATTTCTCGTTTAACTCCTCTTGAATTAATATAAATATTATAACCTTTTTGCTTTATTTTTTTAAACATTGTCTTAATTTTAGATATATTATTTTCATTTGCAAAAATATAATCTAAATCATGATCGTCAGGATATCCTCCTGTATGTTCCATGGTTAAAGTTAAATCAAAATCAAATACAAAGGCTTTATTATTTTTATTAAGTGAAGGTGGTTGTAAATTATTATTTACAGTATTTTGTACCTCTATTTCATTCTGAGTTTTCAAATCTTGAGAATTATCTATATCTTCTTTATCATTGTTTATATTTGGAGTTGTACATTTAGAATACGATAAAATGAATATTGCAATTATTAAAATATGATTATTTAAAAAATGTATTTTATTCCTATTCATGATCATCATATTAAATTTAAAGATACTTTTTTTTGTTTATAATAAAAATAATACTACATTTGTTATGTATGTTTATTTCTAATAATAAAAATGTATTCTAAAAACATTAACATATTACAAACATCTAAAAGAGGCATTTTAAATATGCTTTCATTATCTACACTCATGCTCCGCTAAGCGGGGGTTATTATTACATATTTTTCTTTTCATATATTTCTGTATCTATTTAAATATAAATAGGTAAATAGGAATTTTCAGTTTTAATTTTTAACAATAATTTACTTGCCTTACCCAAGATTTATTAAATAAGCTATTTTTTGCTATAGCAGCAATATACTACTTCCATTTGAAGAATATCTGATAATCGGTCTTTTCGCTATGAAAATAACCGGTTTTAGATACATCTTGATATACGTCGAGTATAGTAATAGATATTTTAAATTGATCTTGCATAAAATGAGTAATTTAATTTAATCAATATATAATTTTTCATTTTATAATGTTATGTTAAATTATATATATATTCTTTAAAATCATGAACACAATAAATAAACAAAATACAAATAAAAAAATAAGCAAAAAGATAGGATGGATGATTTGGTTGATAGCATCTATTTTTTATGCTTATCAATATATTCATAGAATAATGCCAAGCATAATATTAAATGAAATAATGTCACAATTTAATATGGATGCAGCCCTATTTAGTCAATATACTGGAATATATTATATAGGTTATTCATTAATTCATTTACCTGTAGGTATTATGCTTGATAAATATGGCCCTAAAAAGATAATGACATTATGTATTCTTTTTACAATTATGGGTTCATTGCCATTATTATATTCTAGCTTTTGGTTATTTGCAATATTAGGAAGATTATTAATAGGTATTGGATCATCTGGAGCAATTTTGGGAGTTTTTAATATAATAAGAATAGTATTTGTTGAAGAAAAATTTCCCAGAATGTTAGCAATATCTGCTACTATAGGTTTATTAGGAGCTATTTATGGTGGAGGGCCATTAAATTATATAATCGAAAATTATGGATATCAATTCTTTTTAAAACTATTTATTATAGTTGGATTAATTTTAGCATTAATAACTTATTTATTAATACCGAATGTTACTAATTCTAATAAAGAGTCAATTATAACAAATTTGAAACAAGTATTTTTAAATAAAAAGGTTATTCTATCATGTATTTTTGCTGGAATGTTAGTTGGACCAATGGAAGGATTTGCAGACGCTTGGGGAATAGAATTTATGAAAAAAGTTTATTCTATTAATTCTACATTAGCAGCTACATTATGTTCAATGATTTATGTTGGAATGTGTTTTGGTGCTCCTTTTCTTGGTTTAATAGCTGAAAAAACAAAATCCTATATTGGTACAATAGTAGCTTGTGGTATTATAATGGCTATTGTTTTTATTGCTTTAATATTATTTGATTTGCCAATCCAAATTATTGGAACAGGTTTTGTGTTAGTAGGTTTCTGTTGTGCTTATCAAATAATAGCTATCTATCAAATTTCAACCTATGTAAATAAAAATATAGTTGGTTTAACAACAGCATTGGCTAATATGATAATTATGATTTTTGGATATGCTTTTCATAGTTTGATTGGAGTTACTATAAATATTATGGGTGGAGTTAATAGTCCTAAAGCTTTTCTATTTGCTATAAGTATTATACCTATTGCATTATTAATAGGTATATTTGGTTTGTTATTTTATAAATGGTAAAAATTTGTTTTTATATTTCATTTTTCATGTATTATTTCGTTATTAGTTGTTTTCAATATCAATATATCAAAGCTAAACTTGTATTTTTAAAATAAAATTTACATATTTGTATGGATCAAAAATATGCTTCTGATTTTTTTTATTAAACTTGAAATTTAAATAATGATAATACTAAAAAATAAGGCATTGTTAATTTAAAATAGGTCTTAAGGTTTTTCGCAAAATAATTCTTCATTTTAAAAATTATTTTGAAGTTTTAAAATACAGAATTTATAAATAACTATACTAAGTTAACAATGCCAAAAATAAAATATTGATGTTGTTTGCAATAACAACAATTTCGTTTGCTTGTAGCAATAAAGCAAATAAGAATTTGAAATACGAAGGATTTACTAAATATGGAAAAAGAAAATTCTCACTTAATAAAATAGAAGCGGATTTTTTGAAAAATAAAGGAGGATATAAGATAAAAGAGTTAAAGAATAAAGATGAATTTGAAACAACAGTTTTTTTTAAAACCCAAAATGGAATTTTTGATGATATAATTGATGGATACAAAATAGCAGAATCTAACGATGATCAAAATACTAAATTAACTTATGAGTGTGAAAGAAAAGGTACTTTAAAGGAATGTAATAAAGATAGAAGACATACATTTATAAAAAATTCCGAAAATGTATTAGAATATAAACCAAAAATGAATATCAAGGAACAAGAAAAAGAAATGCAAAATGAATCTTTTTGGGAAAAATATGTATCATATAATTTCCAAAATACAAATGAAAGTGAAGATGAAAAAGATATATATAACAAAGACATAGTTAGCAAATTGATGACTGATATAGCAATTCGATACGATTATAAAACAAGAAATAGTTTTGTTGGATGGTTAAGAAAGTTCGTTCCTACAAATACCAAATATGAATTTTATGGAGGTGCAGCACTAACTGCCGGTTCCTTATTAGCTTTGATTTTTACAGGTGGAGTACCTTTAATAATACCAGCTGCAATTGGCGGACTGCTAATGTATGATGCAAAAAAAAGAGAAAAATTAAAACATATATATAACACAACGGATGATTTACACAGAGAAGCATTAAGGGTCTGTAATTTAATAACCTAAATGATTGGCTATGCAGAATTTTCAATGGTATAATTCCATTCAGGATGAAATTTGTCGCCATTAATGTTTATAGCATCCATATCCTTTTTCGTAACTTCTATCCCTTTTTCGTAAGTA
>JAAGZN010000364.1 GCA_024206165.1 Bacteroidota bacterium | reverse complement strand
TTCTATGTTGAGATAATAATTCTTTTCTTGATGAGGATGATAATATATTTATTTTGTTATATAAATAATTTTGTACTAATATCGAAAATTATTTATTATTTACAAATTATTTATTAATCTTCAAATGGAAGAAGTATATATGAAAATCCAAGATCTTTAGATTCTCAAGATCCAAAAAGATATCATTATAAACAAAATTTATCGAATAAAACAGTATTAACCCATAGAATAAATATATTTCCAATACTTGAAGGATCAAATAACTTAGGCTTGCCCAAAATCAACAAAGAATTTCATTTGATAGAAAGAATTACATTACTGAAAGAGATTGAAAATAATTTAAATAAGAAACCAATATGTATACTTGCAGGTTGGGGGGGGGAGCGGGAAAGACATATCTTTCTCATATTTATGGAGATAAAACAATATGCACTCAAAAAGAAAAACTTTTAAATACTAGCTATAAACATATTTGGGAAATTCATTCTGAAAGACCTGATACAATACGAAGAAGTATAAAAGAAATAACAACAGATCTAGAAATTGAACAACAATATTCAAAAATAACAGATGAAATAAGATTAAATTATTTTAGAAAAAAATTAAAAACGAATCCAAATTTTTTGCTCATCTTTGATAATGTACCCAATGCAAAAAATCTTCCAAAAAAAATACCACTTTTATATAAAAATGATCATTTAATAAACATTAAAAATGAAGGAGCAGTATTAATAACTACTCGTTCAGATGATGATATGTGGAATTCAATAGGAACAAAAATAAGCATAAATAAATTAAAGCCTCAAGAATCATTAAAACTATTATCAAAGCTAAATAATCCTTCAACACAAGAAGAATATGAAATAGCAAAAAGTTTATCTCAAGAATTAGGTTATTTACCTTTAGCCCTTTCTCAAGCCGGCCACTTCCTAAAAGCAAAAAAAATGTCTTATAAAACATATCTTAAAAATTATAAAACAAGAAATAAGCAATTTCAAAAACAGCAAAAAAAATATTTTAAAAAAGAATCAGAAAGAATTAAACATCAAACAGTAGAAACTACATTTTCTATGATAATAGATGAAATAAGCAAAACAAAATGCACTAAAGAAACATTAAGAATATTACGAGTAATGAGCTATTTTGATTCGGAAGGGATATCAGAAGTTTTTTTTTAAACATTTGAGACCAACAAGAAGAGGGCTTTGGAATAAAACAAAAGCATTATTTGATGATGAAAACTCAACTATAAAATCAGAAGACGCAGAAGATGCAATAAAACAGCTTAGGAAATATGGAATAATAAGTCAAGCAAAAACACAATTAAAAACACACAGAGTAATTCAGCGGATAGTAAGAGACTTGGTAGAGAAAAAGCCAGATGTAAAATTACAGACATTACAACTTCTTGAAACAATGTTTAGAAAATTAAGTAATAATGAAAATTTTAAAGCTTATTATCTCGATATGCTAAGCCATCTCTATAGTTTATTAAAATATATTCAATCAGATATAAAAATAAGAAATAAACTATTAAACCTTCAGGATAAGTTAATAAACTTACTAAGGAAATGTAATAAAATAACTTGGATAATATGATATTAGTGTTATATTTAGGTATGACACAAAAAGAAAAAGAGCTTACAAAAATTCGAAACAAATATTTATCAATAAAAAGTTGTTTAAGCGAGAAAGGACGTC
>JAAGZN010000363.1 GCA_024206165.1 Bacteroidota bacterium | reverse complement strand
TGTTAACTCTAAAACGTTGTAAACATACGTATTACAGCAGCTGTGTCCGTCGGAACAGCCTCGCTCTCGTTACACCGAGGGTTTCTTATAGTTGTCCATACAACTTAGTGAAAACTTAGCCCCGAGCTAAGAGTTCACCTCAAATTTCTTGTAGAGTACGCCTTTTTTATGGAATAAAAAGTATCCGTTAGCTTTTAAACGTTGTAAACATACGTATTACAACAGTTCTGTCCATGGGTTCAGCCTAGAACTTATTACACAGAGGGTTTTTTATAGTTCCCCATGGAAATTAGTGGAAACTTAGCCTGCAATAAGAGTTCACCCCATTTTCTTATAAAGTACGCCTTTTGCATGGAATAAAACGATTCCGTTTGCTCCAAAACGTTGTAAACATACGAGTTACAACAGTTCTGTCCATGGGAACTGCCTAGAACTTATTACACCGAGGGTTTGTTATAGTTGACCATGAAACTTAGTGAAAACTTAGCCCTGCAATAAGA
>JAAGZN010000362.1 GCA_024206165.1 Bacteroidota bacterium | reverse complement strand
GTCGAACACTAGCTAATCAGTTATGAGAATCTTTACGTCGAACACTAGCTAATCAGTTGTGAGCATCCTACGTCGATCACTAGCTAATCAGTTGTGAGCATCCTACGTCGATCACTAGCTAATCAGTTATGAGCATCCTACGTCGAAGACTAGCTGATCAGTTGTGAGCATCCTACGTCGATTCCTAGCTAATCAGCTGTGAGCATCCTATGTCGAACACTATCTAATCTTTTGTGAGCATCCTACGTCGAACACTAGCTAATCAGTTATGAGCATCCTACGTCGAACACTAGCTAACCAGTTGTGAGAATCCTACGTCGAACACTAGCTAATCAGTTGCGAGCACCCTACGTCGAACAGTAGCTAATCAGTTGTGAGCCTCCTACGTCGAACACTAGCTAATCAGTTGTGAACATCCTACATCGAACACTAGCTAATCAGTTGTGAGTATCCAACATCGAACACTAGCTTATCAGTTGTGAGCATCCTACGTCGAACACTAGCTAATCAGTTGTGAGCATCCTATGTCG
>JAAGZN010000361.1 GCA_024206165.1 Bacteroidota bacterium | reverse complement strand
TCATGATCATGATCATGATCATGGCATGCCCATAACCGTTGTCTCTAAAGGATTCCAAAAAGTATAACACTTGGTGTCCCGGAAGTAATCATGATCATGGTCATGATCATGATGATCATCATGATCATCATCATTATGACCATGACCATGGCCATGATCATGACCATGACCTTGACCATGATTGTTGTCCCTCAAGGATTCCAAAAAGGTATAACACTTGGGGTCTTTGCCACCAATGGCTCCTTGGCCTGCTGGATAAGTGCTGAATTTTTAAAATCCTTGTTAAACTATTCAAAATCATGGTCAAAACATTTGTCAATACGTTTCTAAACCAATAGGTTGGAATCTCCTGCATATTATGCTTCCAACCTATTGTTTTTGGAACCGATCAGATTTTTTTTAACCGTGATTTTGAATAGTTTAACAAGCCACAATTTTTTCAACATTGCCACTTTTATCACTATGACGCCCCTTCCGGAGCTTCTACTGGCCTCAAATCAAATTGTGGCCCCAAGTGTTTTACATGAAAATGACCACCTGGACCAGACGAATATCCATGACTGATCAGAAAAATTCCCACCCCCAAGCTAGATGATGAAAACAGCCACTTTGCAAAAATTTGAAAATATCCAAAAATTTCACTGCATCTGACATCATAGTACAAAGTGGCTTCTAGCACCAACATTTGTGGGGCCAAACTTTTTTCCAGTATTTTTATATGAAAGCTGAGAAGCACAGCTTTTCAGAACACCCCCGAGATTCGACCTAGACCCTTTTATCCTGGGAGCAATATTCAAGCCAAGTTGGACAATGATATTTCACTACACCCGAAAAAAGGCAATTTCAACCACTTTTCCAACTTAAACTATTTTTAGCGGTCTAACTAGCCATGTACCATGCAAAATGACCTATACCATCGTAAAGCTGAGCTCAAGACGGATTTTTAGAGCCTGGGGTTGGGGGGGTCACTTAGTGAAAATGTGGTGCTAGAATTTTTACAACATGGTGGCCGGCAATGGGGGGTGAACGCTTGGAGAGGCTCTTAGTAAACACATGTTTCAGGGAGAGGGTGGAGAAGCTAATGACGTTGCACGAGTTGGAGCCAAGATAGCATCCGCCACTCAAAATATGAAATATTTTCTCAAATATAAAAT
>JAAGZN010000360.1 GCA_024206165.1 Bacteroidota bacterium | reverse complement strand
CACAGTGACAGTGACAGTGACTGTAGTGTGGCGCCACCACCATCCTCGTCATGCTCCACGTCACCTTCACCTACAGCTTCACCGCCTTCCAGGTAACTGTCAGCCACTGTGTAAAACTGAGTATCCTCAACTACAGCAGGTGTGGCAGGTTCATCATTGCAGAGCTGAGCCGTGACACATTATGTCCAGATGTCCGGCGAGGAGCGGTCGGAGATGGGCAGGAGGCGAGCAGGCAGTGGCCAGTATGCTCACCCACACCCACTGTGTACTATATCGTAATCTTTACTGACATAATGGACAATTCATATTTCACTGGATATTTAAAATCTTTTTAAATCATTGGACTATCATCTTGGTGCTTAACATGCACGTGGATGGTGCAAGGATACAAATATTATAGCAGCTGTCCATTATTTGCACTGCTACTGCACTGCAGGGGAGCAAAAAATAAAAAATGTCTAAACTACCATTTTTTTCGATGAAAGATTGTCTAAAAAACTACGGGATACAATATTTTTGAAAATGCGACAAAATAGCGTAAATTTTAGACAATTGCATTTTATAGGTAGGCTAATATGACAACTGGTTGTTCAGTTGGCTTAAATTAACTATTTGTGGAAGTTATATATTTAATTTTGGTATGGAAATATTAATACCACTAAACACAAATTCCTGAAACCCTAGTTAGTCCATGCACACAGTAGAGTCCCCCAAGCATGCATGGGGCGAGGCCGCCCTCTCCCATTGGAAGCAGAATAAAGTTGTGTGCAACTATTGTGGAAAGAGCATGGAGCGCCGAAACTTGAAGAGTCACACAAAGAGTGTTCATTCAGGTCAGAAAGTAATGGAGAAAGTGGCTGAAAAGCCATATTGAAGAGGAAAAATAAACTTAATATCTACTATCACCCTCTTTTTATGTTTACCAGGCTTAGTTTAGTCTAAATCGGTCATATTGCGACTCTATTGTCTAGTTAGACAAATTGCCCATGATTGTCTATTTTCCGTTGTCCCATGTACCGATTCTGATACATTGGGGTGTCTAGACAATTCTGTCTAGACAAATCTAGACAAATATGTCTTGACAGCGTCTAGACAAGTCTGTCTAGACAGTGTCTGGACATGTCTGCTGCCCTGTGTACCTAAACCTAATCCAATACATTAGGCTGTCTAGGCAAATCTAGACAAATTTAGACAAATCTAGACAAATATGTTTGGAAAGTGTCTAGACAAGTCTGTCTATACAAGCCTATCTAGATTCCAGACAGTGTTAAGACAAGTCTAGACAAATCTAGACAAATCTAGACAAATCTAGACAAATCTAGACAAATCTAAACAAATCTGTCTAGACAAATCGACAAAACTTGCTTATTTTACCGTATTTTTTTGTGAAGATTGTCTAAATTTTTCAAGATTGTCTAAACTATAATAGTGTAGATAGTGTAGGAATATGCCCCCCTGGTCTTGACAGTGTCTGGACATGTCTGCTGCCCTGTGTACCTAAACCTAATCCAATACATTAGGCTGTCTAGGCAAATCTAGACAAATTTAGACAAATCT
>JAAGZN010000359.1 GCA_024206165.1 Bacteroidota bacterium | reverse complement strand
TGATGTGGATTATTGATAACTTTTAATTATTTTAATTTTTAATTGCTAAAAGTTAACAACATTCCACATCTAATATTAATATTATTATAAAAATAAAAAATTAATTTTATTTCGCTTAGACAGACTTGCGTTTACAGACCCGCTTTTGTGCTTAACAAGATTTTGTTTAAATCTCTTTCGATTTTATTTTATCATTTTAAATCTAATTTGCTTTTTATCTATATCGCAGTCTGTAACTTCTACTTTTAACTTATCTCCTATTCTAAACTTCTTTTTCTTCTTTTTACCAATAGCCCAAAAATTTTCCTTATCTAAGATATAATAATCTCCCTCAATATCTGCAAAAGGAACTATTCCTTCACATCCAGATTTTAAAATCTCAATAAATAAGGCTCTTTCTGAAATATAAGATATCATTCCTTCTAAGGTTTTGCCTTGCAAAGATTGCATATATAAAACTTGTTTATACTTAATAGAAGCTCTCTCTGCTTCAATAGCTGATCTTTCAGTCATTGAAATATGTTCTGTTATCTTTTTATAATCTTTTTTGGGAATAGTTCTTTCATTATTATCAATATATATTTTCAATAATCTATGAGCTTCTAAATCAGAATATCTTCTTATTGGAGAAGTAAAATGTGTGTAATGTTCAAATCCAAGACCAAAATGTATAGAACATTCTTGAGAATAAACAGCTTTAGCCATTGATCTTATTGCAAAATATTGAATTATTGAAAATTCTGGTTTACCTTTAAAATCTTTAGCTAATGCATTAAATAATTTGGGTAATTTTTTAGAATCTGGATTAAATTTATATCCAAACACTTTTAAAAACTTACTAAGTTCTCTCAATTTTTCTATATCTGGCTTATCATGAATTCTATAGATATATGGAAGTTTTTTATTTTCAGATCCCTTTTTAAAAATTTTGTTAGCTACTTCTTTATTAGCTAAAAGCATAAATTCTTCTATTAAATTATTAGTTTCTATTTCCTTTTTTTTAGTGATATTTATAGGATTGCCTTCTTCATCTAATTTTATATAAAAATCAGAACTTGAAAAATAGATAGATCCTTTTTCAAATCTCTTTTTTCTTAAGGCTTTTGAAATATTATTTAATATAGTAAGTTCTTCAAAATATTCTCCTTTTTGATTATCTATATTTTTTTGTGCTTCTTCATAAACAAATCTTTTATTTGAAAATATTATACTTTCTCCTATCCATGAATTCAAAATTTCTCCTTTTAAATTTATTTCAAAAACTGCTGATACTGTCAAACTTTCTTCGTCAGGCCTTAGAGAACATAATTTATTAGATAAAATTTCTGGCAGCATTGGTATAGTTCTATCTACTAAATAAATCGAATTACCTCTTTTATATGCTTCTTTATCTATTTCTGAATCTTCTTTAACATAATAACTGGCATCTGCTATATGAACTCCTACTTCATAATTATTATTTGGCAATTTTCTTATTGATAAAGCATCATCATAATCTTTTGCATTTTCAGGATCTATAGTAAAAGTTAATATTTTCCTAAAATCCTTACGTTTTTTTATTTCTTGAGATTCTATTTGTTCTTTGAATAAATTACATTCTTCAATTACTTTTTGTGGAAATGCTTGAGGTAAATCAAATTCAAAAATTATTGAATTCATTTCAGCTTGATGTTCTCCTGATTTACCTAAGATTTTTTTTACATATCCTTCTGCATTTAAATTTTTCTTTGGCCATTTTGTAATTTTAACTATAACTTTATCTCCAATGATGGCTTTACTTCTACTCTCAATAGATGGTAAAAAGATATCATTATGCATCCTTTTACCATCTAAACTGACTAAATTATCTTTTATAATTTTACCAACAAATTCTTCTTTATTTCTTTGTATTATTTTTGTTACTATTCCTAAGTCTTTTACTTTTTTAATTTCTACGATATCTCCATGGAAGGCTCCATTCAAATTTCTATTTAAAACCTTAATATCATCTTTTCTGTTTTCTATTACTATAAAACCAAATAATTTTGAAACATGATCTAATTTGCCTTTATATATTTCAAGTTTTTTGTTATTTGTTTTTGAAAATAGTTTTTTAATTATTTTTCTCATTTTATTTTAAAATATAACTTCATACTCATTTACTACATATGATTTATATTAAACTATTCAATTATATTTATATCTCTAAATAATTTTAATTATCATTTTAATAAGTATACTCGACGCATATCAAGATGTATTAAAAACCGGTTATTTTCATACAGAAAAGACCGATTATCAGATATTCTTCAAATGAAATTAGTATATATACTCAATAGTTGCTGAAATATATCTAAAACTATTTAATTTCAAAGATAAATAATCGATTATATATATTTTTCAATTTTATGCAGTTTAATTAAAATACCGACCATCTGAAGATGGTGGAATTATTATCTTGACTGTAAGTCGCAATAAGCTCTAAAGAGCTACTCTAATTGTAAGTTTTCAATGTTACCAATTTTATGAGCATCTATATGGTTATTTATATATTCAT
>JAAGZN010000358.1 GCA_024206165.1 Bacteroidota bacterium | reverse complement strand
TCACATACTTCTTTTTTATCTTTATAACCCTTTTTTAATGGCGAAAAATTTTTTATATTGACTTTTTCTATACATGCTTTTAATTTTTTGAGTCTGGGTAAAACTTTTATTTGATTTTCATATGATAAATGACCAGATGGTACTTTTAGTTTTTTTAGGTTTTTTATAAAAAGAGCATGATAATAATGATAGTGTTGATCATAATCACTAGATAAAACCCATGTTCTTAATTCAATTGATGAATTAAACATAAGATATTCTCTTTCCGCAGGAAAATCTGAAATCCAAGATATATCTAACGCTCCTCGTGGTTTATGATAATAGCATGCAATTATGGTATTTATTTTATTTTCTAAATGAAATGTTTTAGGTATTATATTAATGTAATTCTTATCATTTTTCAGCCATCCTTTTATTAAATCTATATCTTTTTGACAATATATTTTATTCATATCTTCATATATTGCAGAGGGAACGAATGCTTCAGGTTTAATTTGTAAAATCATACCCATTTTCCCAGCAAAAGATCTAGCGACATGTAAATCGCTAGTTGTACTAAATGGGCCATAAAATGTGTGATAATTATTATCATCTTGTTCTATACCCGCAATATGATTCACTCCATGAAATAAGTTAATAGGACAAGGAGTATTCCTTAACATTATGTTAAAATTTTCATATGATTCCATTAAAGTTTTTCTCCACCAATAAAAGCTTTGTGATCGTCTTTCTTCTTTATGATATGGTTTTCTAAATGATTTTCTAAATTCTTTTTGTAAAACATCTAAATCAGTATATAATTTTAAAGCAACTAAATGGTTCAGTCTTATATTATTATCTCTTAAATTTTTAGACGATATCTTTTTTCCTCTTGAAGAAAATCCGCCTTTTAATATTTTATTACATTTTCTTAAAATACCATTCCAAGTTTTTCCACTTATTGGAGCATATTTATTATTTAAAACTTCATCTTTTAAATTTTCATATTCATGTTTTGGCGATATATTATCTACACCATAAGTATATAGAGGTCCTATATTCTTATAGCCAAGAGGTAAAACCATTCTTTCGTTCCCATCAATTTCAAAAGTATAGGTTGTTTCTTTTTTTGGTTTTGCTTTACATAATGAACAAACACTCTTAGTATTTATCCAATTATTTACGCAATTCCTATGAATTTTATGACCACACTTTAAAATTCTAATATAAGGATCCAAAAACTTCTTACATATTAGGCATTTTATTTCCTCTTTCTCTTCACTTTTACTTTCACTATTTATTCCCTCTTTCTCTTCACTTTTACTTTCACTATTTATTCCCTCTTTCTCTTCACTTTTACTTTCACTATTTATTTTATCATCTTCACTTGCTTTTTTTATTTTTTTATTTTTATACTTATGTTGTAGATCATTATTAAGAATTATATTAAATTTGTATATACCAATGTGATTATTACCAAATCTTTCATCTAGACAATCTAAATCCTCAGAAAGACAGTTTTTCAAAATATTATATACTCTGGTTTTTTCTTTTATATTTTGAATGTTTAAACATTCAAAAAGTATTATTTTGCAACAACAATCATCATAACCATTGTTAATGTCATCATAAATGTCTTGCCATTCATCAAATTGATTCTTTTCTAAATATTGTTGAATCTTTG
>JAAGZN010000357.1 GCA_024206165.1 Bacteroidota bacterium | reverse complement strand
TCCTACATGCAATGGCAACAATATGCACCCTTTCAAGTTAGTATAGGGTCAGGACAAGCCCACACACACCCAGACAGGCCAAAGTATAGACCAGCCCGACCCTCCGGGCGGGGCTGGTAAAAATATAGCATTTTTCAGTTTGCTACTATCTACACCTTAGAATTGTGAAAATTAATTAATGAACGCAGTGAATGCTATTAATTTATTATTCTAGGGCCAGCTGGCCAACGTATCGAAAAGCATCTTTCTCGCGGCAAAACAAACGAATGATCTGGTCACGCCTCGGTCGTGCCGTGTCTCGTTCCTCACTGACTTTGTCCCTGCTCACACCCTACATGCTGTGCCACGTCGTCAGCATGCGTAGTATGATGGACGATGTAGGCTTCCAGGCGCCTCTGGGCCGTGCAAATGGAGTCTAACTACCTCCAATCACACGTGGTCACACGTGGTCTTGTGCCCATACCTGGCATACACATGGGAGTCTTACTGCTCCGCATACCATGTGGCCTACCCCCAAAAGCCACTGCTGGGCGATTTGGGCTTCCCGATGGACCGGACTGGGCTGAATTGGGGATTCAGTTTATCAACCAGTTTCCACATTGGAGTCTTCTGCTCTTCCGCAATGTGATTAGTCATCGGGGTCCCGACAGACTGGACTGGGCTGAATTGGGGATTCAGTCTATCAACCAGTTTGCACATTGGAGTCTTACTGCTCTCCACAATGTGAATAGTCGTCGGGGTCACCATTAGGACATGTCGCATTCCAGGCGACAGTCTCGGTGAAGGGCCTGCTTTCTCAGTCAGGGCCTACCCGGAACTTGGCCAGGGCTCCAGCCTTCACAGGCCGGTGCCCCTGCCGAGGATTCCGATCTAAACCACAAGGGAAGAATGACTTTGGCATTCAAGCTTGAATACGGGGAGGTATTCAAGATTCCGAGTGGTATGGAGAGGTGGGGAGGAAAGGGCCATTGATCCTAGATCAGTGGCCAAGGGATGGCACCATCGTAGATGGTGACGGCACACCCCGTGGGCCGTCTGGCTAACACAAGCATAATGCAACATGCACCCACTTCCGGGTCATGGTCATGCTCTGTATATGGCGCGGTAGGTCCCCGATTACTGTCAGGGGACCAGCGGGCCAAGGCGTGGAAGGCCCCCGAGAACTGACTTGTAAACAGCACCGTCAAGGGGCCACCAGGCCAGTGTCAAGCCGACAGGCTCCTCTCTCCAGAATCCTGGACCCAACCCCTGTGCCTTGTCCCTCTGGACAGGTGGAGGTGGGAGCAGCGCTATCCCATGGCGCTGCGAGGGTAGGACTTATACGTTGGCCAGCTGGCCCTAGAATAATAAATTAATAGCATTCACTGCGTTCATTAATTAATTTTCACAATTCTAGGTCCAGCTGGCCAACGTATCGAAAGAGTCCCAAGCTTGCTGGACAGAGCACGAGGCAATCTATCCATTCTTCCGCCACAACCATTTGTGCATCGGGAAGTATGGAGGAAACTACATCGACCTTTTACATTAAACAATGTAAGGTCCCCAAGTGTGTTCCCTTCCTTGGCAAGCCAGGCCAATGCAATCGTCATACAGTTTCGACCCTTAAGGCAGAAATCTCGGCGGACCCTGTCATAGGGTGGAGCCCAAGGTATGTATGTGTCAGCGGATCCGGAGCACGGAGCAGTCTGACAGGGGGGAAATACTTCCAAGGCCTTCAAGGCTCTTGGCGCTGTGTACCCACAGCATTAAATGCATCCCGCGATTTGGCCCCTGGGGGGCGAGCATTGGCGTGGAGAAGTCGACAAACCCAGTCATGGACTTGGACAGTCTCCTGTGGGATCATGTATGGATTCTCAGACCCCAAACGTTGGGGTCCCCAATCTCAATCTCCATGGCTAGGAGAGGCTGATATCCCACACCATTTGTCATGAGCGACAAATAGCAAACTCAGCTCAGCAATTTTATTTTGCAGTCATGGTACAGAAGATGTTCCGTCAATGTACATGGCAAAATAGCTGTAATCACTGTT
>JAAGZN010000356.1 GCA_024206165.1 Bacteroidota bacterium | reverse complement strand
TATAAAGCTTTATGTCTTATTACTCCTTGCTCTTTTACCTTATAATGCATTGCATCTAGCCACACTATTGGATATACTGATTCCAATGAACGATTTTGCCATGCTTTTACCTCTGGTATTATTCTATCTGTTATTTGACTCAATAAAGTATGAGATATTTCCATTTCATACATTTCTTTTATATGACCTGAAATATCTCTCAAGCTCATTCCTATTCCATAAAGTCCTATTATTTTATCCTGTAAGCTATCTGCTAGTACCGTTTCTCTTTTTTTTACTATTTGGGGCTCAAATGAACTTAATCGATCTTGAGGGGTTTCTTTTTCAAAAAATCCATCTGTATTTTTTATTGTCTTACTTCTTTTTCCATTTCTTTTATTTCCTAAATTCCTAGTTTGTTTATCTAGATGATTTTCCATTTCTGCTTCTAAAGCTTCTTCTAAGAAATTTTTAAGTAATGGAGCAAATGCTCCTTCTTTTCCAAATAAGGATTTACCTTGTTTGAATTGTTTTAATGCTTTATTTCTTAAGTCATTGTAGTTTGTGTTTTCTATTATCTATCTAAGTTTAATTTGTATTTTTTAAATGATGTGGATTATTGATAACTTTTAATTATTTTAATTTTTAATTGCTAAAAGTTAACAACATTCCACATCTAATATTAATATTATTATAAAAATAAAAAATTAAT
>JAAGZN010000355.1 GCA_024206165.1 Bacteroidota bacterium | reverse complement strand
GCAGATATGTTTTTTCTCTCATGAAAACTGAAATTAGATGTATCAGTATATACGTCAGGTATTATAGTAGGCATTACATGCATGATTACGCAACATCAAAAGGCCCATACCATGTGGATGTGTGCTCTGTCTGAAGAGTTGACGCGGACTGAGCCAGGCAGGCT
Organism: Bacteroidota bacterium; assembly: GCA_024206165.1. Taxonomy (GTDB): domain Bacteria; phylum Bacteroidota; class Bacteroidia; order Cytophagales; family Amoebophilaceae; genus JAAGZN01. The sequence goes on along the minus strand of JAAGZN010000355.1, from coordinate 617 downwards.
GGGACGGACGGTACAAAGGCCAGCGGCTGGGGCAAATCAGGGCTTCCTTTACGTCAGGCCCAACTGCAATGGCATACTGGTCTCACGTTTTTTGGAGTTAACTACAGCTTTTTGTCATGTCACAACTTCACCTCTGTATGGTCAGGAAAAACAACTCGCCCAAGATGAAAAACTGACACTGTACAGTTAGATTACGCCGTTACGTAATTGGCAGATTACGCCGATGAAAAAGGCAGATTACGCCGATGAAAAAATTGACACTGTACAGCCAGATTACGCCGTTGCGTAATTGGCAGTCTGCAGTGCAGTTCAAGTTGCGTAAAGCAGCTCTGCAGAGTAAAAAACGGCCGTATGAAATCTGTAAGGCCGTACAGGTAGGCGGTTTGGCTGGTCGTAATTCCAAGGGGTTCACACCGGGGTTTGTTTGTTTGTACAATACTGGAAAATGGTTGCCCTTAATGTATCTCAGTTAAATATCTAATTGCCGCGTCCAGTACTTCAAATGGTTCCCTTTGGAGGCGGACTAGAGTTACCAATTTATCGTTTGGATCCTCTTGTTTGAAGAGATCTTCCAGCAGATTCATTGCCGCGTCATAGATTTCGGGAGGATCCACTCT
>JAAGZN010000354.1 GCA_024206165.1 Bacteroidota bacterium | reverse complement strand
CCATATGTCTATCATTTGTACTTTGATGTTCTAAGATTGTATATATGTAGGCATTTGAGCCATCTATCTTTGTTTTGAATATTAGATCTGAGTGTTTATCTGTGTATTCTTCTGTTATGAAACTTTTGTTTGTTAGTTGTAGTTTTTTTGTGTTTATCTTTTTAAAGATTTCTGGTGGTAGGTGGTGTTTGAATAGGTCTATTGTTACTTCTGGATTTGAGAATGCTTCTTTGAAGAATTGGTCATATAGATTTGGACTTTTTTCTTTTGACATAATATTGTGTATCTTAAATTTGAATCTTTAAGTTACTCAATTATTTCGAATTTTGGTTCTTCGGATCTTAGTTTTACTTAAAAATTATGGAGCCATTATTTATGATTATTTTAAAGCATATATTATACAGATGATCTATTTAGAATGGTTTTTATTACTTAATTTTTTTTGTATTTCTTCTTTTTTTAATTCACACTCTTTGATAGTATAACCTAATTTATTATCAATTTTAATTGCTTCATTCAGCATTTTAATGCAATTAATTGAATTTTCATTTATTAATTTTTTTGCTTCTTTTTGTTCTTTGTCATTAAAATTTTTTAAAGTAATTTCTAATTTCTTTATAGTAATATCATATAAAAGTGCTTTGTAATAAGCATTATAGGGTATACAGTTTTTGAATTTATTAAGTATCTTTTTAATATCTTGTATTCTTGTAATGGATTTTATTTCTTTCTTATAATTATTTAATATATGTTCTGGATATAAAGGAATTATTTTGTAGCCTTTTTGTTGATATATATTAATAAGATTTTTATTATATTGCGAAATATGATATTGACCAACAATAGCTAGATCGCTTGGTTGAATTTTTTTTGTCCAATATATATTTCTTGATTCAGTTTCCTCAATAAGTTCTTCATTAGTTTGTTTTTCAGGATTTAAAAATAGATTTATCCAATGCTTTTCATTTTCTTTATTTATATATTGAAATTTATTTTCAATCACTTTATCTAAATTTTGGTATTGCATAACTTTCCCTGTTAAATAACAATATTCAAAGAATTGGTTTTCAAATTTTTGATATTTTAAATATTTATCTTTCTTGATAAATTCTTTTTGAGTTGAATCACTTAATTTTAAAAAGTTGAGTAATGGATAATTAACTTTCAACTTTTCTAATTCCCAAGATACAATTTTTTGGTTTTCATTTCTAATTAAGTTATTTAATTTAGGTTCAGATTTACCTAAATATGTCATGAGAAAATGATCTATTTTTTCATCATTTTTTACGTTGTCTTGCTGCCTATGATAATTTAAATTTAAAAAACAATTTGCAATTGAATCCTTTGAACTATCTAAGCTTCTTAACTTATTAAAATATTTTTTTGGTATTAATTTAAAAATTTCACCATCTAGGTTTAAAAATTTTATATTTTGATTTAATATTATATTATACATTGCAATTCCAAGATTTATATGTGGATACAATAAATCATCATTGTAATTAAGTTGATATAATTTTTTCAATTTTTCTCCAAAATTTTTATAAGTGGTATTTTTTAATTTATTATTTATTAAAAATGCACATTCATAAAGAGCTTTCCATAAATAAGAAAGTGGATTAGTTTCAAAAAAAATATTTTTTGATTTCTCAATTAGATCAGAAATTATTTTCTTCAAATATGGAGTTTTTGTAATTAAATCTAAATTATTTGTTAATCCGTGATGTGTCCCTAGAACATAGAAAGGCTCTAGGCCTTTTTTTTCAAATTTCAATAAATTTACAAAGGGAGTTTTATTTTTATTGTATTCAGTTAATTGTATTATCTTTTCTTTTTTGTCTTCATTTTCTAATTTTTTGTAAAATTCAGCTTTATTTTTATTTAATCGTTCCCCAGATTGATTTTCACTTTTGTTATTACAATATAAAAAAAGATGTGATGAAAGTAGTATTACATTACATAAAGATCTTCTCATATGTTTTTATTTAAGAATTAGAGACTAGATATGTTTTAAAGTTATGAACATTTTGTTAATTCTTTCAGCTGGAGCAAATATTTTTAATCTTAGATTTCCTAGCAATATTTGAAGCAATAATACTAACGTTAACTTAACTCTTGAATTTTCTTATTTAAGTATTTAATTATTTTATCTCGTTCTCTTAAAATAATTCCAAGTTTTTGATTGAAATGTTCATTGTTTTTAATTTTATCATGAATAGACTTGAACTTGTTTAAAATAAAGGTATATTGATCTTTGCTTTTTAAATTTTTCTTTTTCAATCTTTCAAAATGATAATCTCCTAAAAAGGTTGCTTCCTCAATAAAATCATCCCATGAATACTGAGATAATAAAAGTTTATTTAAATTTATCCAATAATCCATTGTAAGATTTGCTAATGGTTTTTGACTTAATAGTTTATTTTTCTTGCAAAGACAGTATTTCTTAAATATTTGTTTGTCTATTATTGATATTTTATTATTTTTATCGGCTGTAATTTCAATTTCATTTACCTTTTGAAGTCTATTATCAATAGATGAAACATTATAACTATTAGTATAGATTTTATCTAATTTTTCTTGAAGAGAATTTAGTTCTTTATTTCTGGAGTTTTTTATTTTATTTATGAGCTTACGTACATGTTCTATATGTATGCGTTTGGCACAGTTCATTTTATCATTCAATAGATCTTCAAGAAAGTTTAGTTCTTCAATTAAATTTTCTGATTCTTCTAGAGTGAAGATCGGCTTTATTAATTTTTCTATTTTATTTATTTTATTTTTTATTTTATTAATCCTAAAGTTTTGATCTAAGTCAGAAACTGTAAATTGTAGATGTTTTCCAAAAACTGGAGTAGAAAGAATTTTAGAAAAAATAACTTTCTTAATTTCTTCTAAAAAAGAGAGTTGTTTAAAATATGAATGATAGTTTTCTTCAATAAAGTTTGTAACATTCTTATCCAAATTTAATTTATAAAATCCTTGTAAAAAATCAGCCTTATTTTTGTTGATTTTGTAATCTTCAATTAAACTTTTTAGTTTTTCTGTAGGGTTATTAGAGTATACTTTATCATCATCAATAGTTGTTATCGAATTATCGAATTCTTGTGTATTTTTATCATTTTTAGATTGATTTACATTCTGACTGCTCGGATACTGAGTATGATCTTGGCCCCTTTTTTGGTTATGTATCTGTTCTTGTTTTGTCAATTCAGATTCATTTTTATTTTTATCATTAACACAAGAAGCAAAAATATTTGTAAAAAATATTGCAATAAATAGCATTCCAGTTTTATTAATATATTCTTTTAATTGCATAATATTGATTATATATAATTTAAAATTATATATAATCAATATTAAAAATAATGCAAAAAACAAAATTTTATATAATATAACATATAATGCAATATGTGGTTGCCTTTCTTCCTGCATATGCTATGTTATTTTTATGTTGGGGTCTTTGTATGTATTATTTCTTTTTTGATATTGTTTCGATGTCTTTTTTTGTTAGGCCTGTTGTTTTTTTTACTAAATCTAAAGAAATACCATGTTTTAACATGCTTTTAGCTGTATTTAATATTCCTTTTTGTATTCCTTTTTGTTCTATTGCTTGTCTTACTGTCATAATTTCTTTATCTATTTCTGGTGATATTCCGCTAAATAATTCTGTTACTTTTTCTATTGGATGATTTTTTGAGTTTAACATGTCGGTTACAAAGATTAATATCCCTTCGACATATCTTTCATCGTAATAGTTTAGTAACACTTTAAATTTACCACTTTTCTTT
>JAAGZN010000353.1 GCA_024206165.1 Bacteroidota bacterium | reverse complement strand
TACAGTGCAGTGCAGTGCAGTGCAGTGCAGTGCAGTGCAGTGCAGTGCAGTGCAGTGCAGTGCAGTGCAGTGCAGTGCAGTGCAGTGCAGTGCAGTGCAGTGCAGTGCAGTGCAGTGCAGTGCAGTGCACTGCAGGGCAGTGCAGTGCAGTGCAGTGCAGTGCAGTGCAGTACAGTGCAGGGCAGTGCAGTGCAGTGCACCCCTCGCACACCCTGCCGGAGATGACACCAACTACAATCTACATACTGTAGTAGACTCTGTAGCAGGGTAGCAGAAATATTTTTTTGGCTGTCAGCAGGTCTATTTTAGAGCAAAAGTGGCTGGCAAAGAGCGAAATGAAAATATTATATTTTTCGCGACAAATAGGCGTAAATGCTAATGCATTGGTTGGTTTTGCTTTCACATATTTCTCTTTGGGGTATTGAAAATCATCTTTTACTAGAGATCCAGGTGTCCAGGCTGTGGATGGCTGGCTGCAAAAATTGATGTCTGACTGGTCGCAGATGGTTGGCTTTCAAAATTGGCTGGCCCAGCCCAAAGTGGCTGCGGCAGCCACCTTGGCTGATAAATGTGGCTGCCAAAGTCAAAAGTGGCTGTCAGCGCCGCTGACACTGCTGACGCGTTTCTGCTACCCTGGACCCGCCGGTCGGCGGCGGATCTGGTAAAAACCCGGCTTCGGGTTTTCCTTACACCGGTGCCCTGGCGGCAGC
>JAAGZN010000352.1 GCA_024206165.1 Bacteroidota bacterium | reverse complement strand
AGCACTTAAATCAATATATCAAGATAGTGACCTCAACCATCCTTCAAGCCAACAATTCACAACTACTCCAACGCCTTCAAGTGCCTCCTCTTCAGAAACGCAAATCCCAAATGCGCCCAGAAACGCAAATCCAAAACGCAAATCAGAAACGCAAATCAGAAACGCAAATCAGAGACGCAAATCAGAAACGCAAATCCCAAATGCGCCCATTCAAGTCAGGAGTTGAAATAAGAAACGCAAATCCCAAACGCCCTTTCAAGTCAGAAGTTGAAATCAGAAACGCAAATCCAAAACGCCCTTTCAAGTCAGAAGTTGAAGTCAGAGACTGAAGTTGGACCTGCTCTGCCATGCCATGGTGAAATAACCACACCCAGCCGGAGGAAGAGAAGGTTCGAGAGATCCTGAGGTCCGCCAGCCCGCGCCGGGTACTTAAGCGCGCCTCCCAGCCGCCCGCTCAGTCGCTCTACCGAGTTCATCAGGGACTCTTTGGAAACCAGCTTTACCTAGTT
>JAAGZN010000351.1 GCA_024206165.1 Bacteroidota bacterium | reverse complement strand
GATATTCCGCTAAATAATTCTGTTACTTTTTCTATTGGATGATTTTTTGAGTTTAACATGTCGGTTACAAAGATTAATATCCCTTCGACATATCTTTCATCGTAATAGTTTAGTAACACTTTAAATTTACCACTTTTCTTTAATTTTTCCAAGTAATTATAGAAATCTCTTTGTCTACTGTGTTTTAATAATAACTCCATCAGAGCTGTCTTTTTATGTTTTTCTATTTCTTTATCTTCATGAATTGAGAGATCTATTAATGTGGTACCTTCTATTAATAGTTCTTTCGCTACTTTATATTGATTTAATAATTCTAGAAAGTTTATTTCATAGGGATATGGACTTTCTTTTCCATTATAGAGTATTAGATTTGCTATGGGGGGTATTTCTTGTTTTTTGTTTTCCCAATGCCAGGTTATTAGTTCTAGGTTATAGTTTAGTATTCTTAGGGGTAGGAGCTTTTCTGGTTTTGATTGTGCTTCTACTTGGCAGTATATATATCCTTTTTTGTTATTTATGTTTACTTGGTAGACTATGTCACATCTTAATGTTCTGTATTCTTTTTTTATGAATTCTTTATTTACTAGTTCTATGCCTTTTTCTAGGTTTATATATTTTTTTGCTTTTTGAGATAGGTGTGCTTCTAGAAATTCTTTTGCTCTTTCTATATTGTGTAGTGTTGCTTTTACTAGTTTATCAAATGGTTCGTGTACTAATTTTCCCATGGCTAAAGTTAATGTTTTTATTCTATTATTTCGAATTTTGGTTCATTGGATCTTAGTTTTACTTTTTGAAGTTTGAGGTATTTATATAGTGTTTGTAAGAAAACAAAACCACAACTAAAAATCACAATTTAAGTTGTGTATAAATCAAAAAAGAAGCAATAAGCATATAAAACCAGAAAACATATGAAAAGCACATCTATCGAATAATAAGTTAATTAATT
>JAAGZN010000350.1 GCA_024206165.1 Bacteroidota bacterium | reverse complement strand
TCTTTTAAACTACGCATTTCCCATTGAATAAAACGGTTCTGTTAGCTCTAAAACGTTGTAAACAAACGTATTACAACAGTTTTGTCCATGGGAACAGCGTAGAACTTATTACTTCAACCGTAACATATAGTTGCAGATGAAAATTAGTGAAAACTGAGCCCCACAATAAGAGTTCACCTCAATTTCTTATAAAGTACGCAATTCCAATGGAATAAAACGGTTCTGTTTGCTCTAAAACGTTGTAAACATACGTATTACAACAGTTCTGTCCATGGGAACAGCCTAGAACGTATTACATCAACGGTTTCTTATAGTTCCCCATGAAACTTAGTGAAAACTTAGCCCCGCAATAAGAGATCACCTCAAATCCTTGTAAAGTACCCGAGTCCAATGGAAGAAAACGTCTCTATTATCACAAAAACGTTGTAAACATACGCATTACAACAGCTCTGTCCATGGGAACAGTCTAGAACTTATTACTTCGCTGATTTCTTATAGTTCCCCATGAAAGTTAGTGAAAACTTAGCCCCGCAATAAGAG
>JAAGZN010000349.1 GCA_024206165.1 Bacteroidota bacterium | reverse complement strand
ATCGATTATGGCTCGATTAATAATTACCCCGGGTTTGGGCAATATGCTTGATTTTTGGGGTAATTTTTCTATTAAATATACCGCTAAATCTTTGTTTTTAACTAAATTTTATTGATTTTTTCTTTTAACGAAACTCCCTAAACAGATTTAAGAAGAAAGGATACACTGATATAGAAATAACTGAAGAAAATTAATTTGAATCAAAACTAATATATTCTTTTATTTTATCTAATCCAATAAACAAAGTATCCCCATATTCTGTTTCTTTTTTCTCTTTATCATTTTCAGATTTTTCACCGACATTTTTAATGTTATTAAATTCTTCTTTTGCTTTGTCTATTTTTTCTGATATTGTTGTTATTTCTTCTTTTGAGACTTTTTGATTATCACTATATTCTTCTCCATCCCTCTTATCTTTAATTTGTTCCAGAATTTTTATGATTTTATTTGAATATTCTATTATTGCTTTGATATTATATTTAATATTATTATTGGCAATGCTTTTATCTTTATAAGCATCCGGATTATTTATCAAATTTTTATCATGAATTAATGTTTGAATTTCATTGGCTCTAGAATCTAGATTTGTTTTATTTTCTTTTAAGTCATCTGCTTTTTTTGCTTTCTTAAATCTATCATCACTTTTGATTGTTTTAAGTTTATCATTATCTTTATCAGCTTCATTTAATAATATTTGTAGTTGAGTAATCCACTCATATTTAATTTTAGAATTATAAATTTTAGTTTTTTTATAAAGTTCAAAATAAGTATTTACAATATCTCTTTTTTCTTTACATAATATTTTATATTCAGAATCTGATTTCTCTTCTTTTGAATTATATGATTCTTGCTTTTTGGTTGTATTTTCTATTTTATTTTTTAAAATATCAAAATCTTTATTTATAGATCCAAATTCTGTTTTAATATCTTTATATGAACCTGTATTTCTTTGGTTATATTCAGAGCTTTCATTATTATTATTATCATTATTAATATTACCATCGGAACAATTTAAAAAAGAAAATAAGAGAATATAAAACAAAAAATTTTTCATACTAAAAATTGATTTAACTGTTAATAAAAAGATATTATTAAAATTTTAATTCATTCTTTATTTTTATTTAGAACTTGTTCTAAACAAAAATAAAGAAGAACTATCTTAAAAATATAAATTAATTCTAATTTAAGAAAGTTAACTTTAAATTAATTATTTTAATAAAAAGTAATAGAAATATCTATAAGTTTAAAAATACTTAAAATTAAATTCTGGTTTATGTTGAATAACAAATTCATACATTAACTTAATAACATTTTCAATATCATTTTGATGCACAGTTTCAACAGTGGTATGCATATATTTTAAAGGTAAAGAAATCAATGCTGAAGCAACTCCTGAATTTGAATAAGCAAAGGCATCAGTATCTGTTCCTGTATATCTAGAATTTGCTGACTTTTGAAAAGGTATCTTTTTCTTATTTGCAACTTCTATCAAGGTCTTTAATAACTTTTTTTGTACTGAAGGAGCAAAAGCTAAAACAGGTCCTTTTTTACAAGCTAAATCTCCATCTCTGATTTTTTTATATAATGGAGATTGAGTATCATGAGTAACATCAGTTATTATGGCAACATTAGGTTTTATTCTATTAGCTATCATCTCTGCTCCTCTTAAGCCTATTTCTTCTTGAACAGAATTTACAATATATAAGCCAAAAGGTAATTTATTTTTATTTTCTTTAATTATTCTTGCTACTTCTGCTATCATAAAGCCTCCCATTCTATTATCAAAAGCTCTTCCTGAAATATATCCATTACTTAATTCAACTGCATCAGCATCAAATGTTACTACAGATCCAACATCTATTCCTAATTTTTTTACTTCATCTTTAGAATCACATCCACAGTCTAATACTATATTATCGATTCCGGGAGATAATGGTTTTTTAGGATCTCTAACATGAATTGCAGGCCATCCAAAGATAGCTGGTATTTTTCCTTTGTCAGTATGAACTTTTGCTCTCATTGAAGGAGCTATTTGGTAATCTGATCCTCCATTTCTAATTACATAAATATATCCTTCTTTAGTTATATAGTTTACATACCATGATATTTCATCAGCATGGGCTTCTATTACTACTTTATATTCTGCTTTAGGATTTATTATTCCTACTGTTGTTCCATAAGTATCTACAAAATGATCATCAATATAGCTTTTGATATAATCTAACCATATCTTTTGACCTTCACTTTCGTAGCCAACAGGTGCATTTGCATTTAAATATTTAAATAAAAATTCTTTGTTTTTCATAGTTATTTAATTTGTATTTAATCTTTGTTGTTTAAGTTCTGCTAAATGTTCTTCATTATTATAGTCTTTAAAATTAGCTTGTAATTCAAAAGCTTTTAAAAAACTTCCTGATTTTGTTTCTATCATTACATATATTCCTTTATCTACTTTTGTTGTAAACCATTTTTTTATTTCTCCTTTATATAATACTTGTTCTTTTAAGTCTTTTTTCTTTTTATCTTTATAATAATCTGCGACTCCAACTAACATCTGAATCTTTTCTTTATCCTCATCGGTAATATTAATTCCATTTTTAGAAATATTAGGATTTAAGCCTGCTTTAACAAGATATTTCTCAGACTTAAAAATATATTTTATAATGTATGATACTTGATCGTCTGTAAATCCGTTTTTTAATTCATCAATTAAACTTTTTACTTTAACATGCCTTAACATTAATTTATCATCTTCATATTGAAGTTTAATTATATAAGAATGAAATTTATGTCCTTCTAGATTTTTATCTTTAGAAGTTGATGATTCATTTAAAACAAAAAATCTAACATCAGATGCCTCAAATTTTAAATTGACATCTTTGTTCTCTTTATAAAATAATGCATCAGAAGGCTCATTGCCTTCCCCTTTAAATAATTCTTCGATATTTGGATGGGTAATTTCGGAAATACGATCATTAATATGTAGACCTTTTTCTTCACTTCGACTGATATGATAATATAAAGGGTCAGAATCAGAATCTTTTTTAGTTCTTATATAAACTTTACCCTCATCAGAATGTCTTATAGATATATTATTTGAATCCATAATTTTTTTTAGTTGCTTATTAGCTCCTGGGGCAATAGTATATAATACAAATGTTTTTTTTGCTTCATATTGTTGTATAGGCTTCAATTTACAACTTGATAGTAAAGTGAAAAAAATGAGTATATTTTTTTTTAACATTCCGATATTTTTAATATTAATATTTACTACTACTAAGTTGCTAACATTGCAGACTTTGAAGGTTTTTGTGGAGCTTTAATCATATAGGCAATATTATTTTGATCAGTTAGTTCTAACATTACTATTAACTTGTTAGGCTCTTGATTTATAGGAATAACTTTCCATGACCCTATATTCTTATGCTTTATATAATTAACTTTAGATATTAATGAAGAGAAAATTTTAATAACAAATTCATCGTCTCTTAAATTCAGAGGAGGCTTTTTTTGAGACTTTATCTTCTTTTTTGGCTCAGGCTTCTTCCATTTTTTTATATCATTATCAGTTATTTTAAATTTATCTTTTAGCAATTTATCCATTACAGATATTTCTGTTTTTGAATGATTATTATAAAAAGACTCAAAATCGTTTCTAGTTATTATTCCAACTTTAAGTCCTTTTTGCTCATCTCTTTTTATTACAATAAATGTTGGAGGTGGAGGGCCCTCAAGAGTTTCTTTTTGGGTTTCATTATGACAATATAAAGGAAATATTTTGGTATCAGCAAATTTAGGTCCTTCATTATAAGCATATAACTCTTCATTAGGAATAGCGTATGTAGAATTAGGTTCCTTATTACTTTTTAAAAATATAGCATTCCTTTGCAAAATTACATGTTTGCCATCAAATTTTAATTCATTACTATTTACAGTAATCTTAGTATTGATATCTGATATAGCCATATAATTCTCATCAGGGTTAGAACTTGCGTGCAGTAAGATTGGCTTGCTAATCTTATCTCCTGTATTATGTTGAATAGGTTTTAATTTACAACTGAAACTTAAAAAAAGTAATAATATAGGTAATTTAATTTTTTTCATATTATTTAGTTGATATTATACTGAAATGCAATTTTATAAAAAATTTGAACATTGATACCCATTGAAATGAATTTATAATTAATCTCAATATTTTGATTATCAAATACATTTTGATTTACATATTTGATTTCTGAATAAATTTAATAATTTTTCAATAACTTTAAAATTTTTCTTTCTTTAATATTTTGATGTTTCAATAATTTCTTTTTTAGTCAAAAATCTCCATTTTCCTCTAGGAAGATGTTTTTTATCTAAGTTACCAAACAATACTCTATCTAATTTATTTACTTCATATCCCAGAGATTCAAAAATCCTTCTTATTATTCTATTTTTGCCAATATGTATTTCTATTAATATTTTTTTAAAATCATTTTCAAGAGTTTGTATATGGTCTATAATAGCTTTACCATCTTTCAATATAACTCCTTTTTTTATTTTATTCAAATCAAGATCATTTATAGGCTTATCTAAAATTACTTCGTAAGTTTTTTTAATTTTTTTTGAAGGATGAGCCAGCTTTTGAGCAGTTTCTCCATCATTTGTTAATAATATTAAGCCTGTAGTATTTCTATCTAATCTTCCAATTGGATAAATTCTTTCAGTAGTTGCCTTTTTGACTAATTGCATAATAGTTTTTCTATTTTGAGGATCACTTAAGGTGGTAATATAATCTTTAGGTTTGTTAAGTAAAATGTATTTAAAATTTTCTTTGTTTAGAATTTTATTATTGTATTTAACTATATCAGAATTTTTAATTTTATGTCCTAAAGTTTTAATTGTTTTATCATTTACACTTATTTTTCCTTTTAAAATTAAGTCATCAGCTTTCCTTCTAGAACATACTCCTGCATTGGAAATAAATTTATTTAATCTTATCAATTCTTTATCATCAGTTTTCATCTTTCAGCTTTGGATCATAATGAGGTTTTTTGGAAGCAATAAAAAATATAGCCCCAAATAATATACAAGCAATACTCAACAATTGAGCTCTATTTAATGGCAAAATATTTGAAAATGGAATATCTCCAAGCTTGAGAAATTCATAGAAAAACCTAAGACCAAAAACGGCCATCCAAAAAGCTCCTGTAATTTGACCTTCTTTAATTTTCTTCCATCTAAATTTCCACCACAATAGCATTAGTATAAATAATATCAATGATGAAAGAGATTCATAAAGTTGGGAAGCATGTCTAGGAATTCCTAAAGTATAAATTTTAGCTACATATCTATTTTCTTTATTTTTGTATAATATATAATTTAATTCTTTATTTTCATCAATATAAATATGTTGATTTATTCGATTATTATATTGGAGTTCATATTTTACATTATTTTCAATATAATCTTTTAATTTTTTTTCGTTAGTAACATATTTTTTAAAAGTTATATTAATCTGCAAGGGTTCAAATTTTTTATTTTTAGATACAACATTTTTAGATTTATTAGTTACGACTTTTTCAACAGCGGGGCATCTTTTAGGTAAAGTATCATTAATCCAAAAAGGTGCAAAGATCACTCCAATAGGTTTATCAGTTTGTTTACCATAAATTTCGGAATTAGAAAAATTTCCCATTCTTATAGAAAAAGCTGCTAAAGCACAAAATATTGAAATAATATCGCCCATCCATCTGAAAGATTGTCCAACTCTTTTTATTCTTTTTGCAGAAAATTTTGGAGGGAAAAGGCCTATTTTTATATCCCAATTGCAATATAGATATGTACTAACAATTAAAGCAATTGCTCCTCCATGACTTGCTAGTCCTTGATATCCTGTAAAATGAAAAGTTGGATTAAAACTAATTGGCAAAAAAGCTTCAATAGGATTTTGTAAGTAATAATGTAAATCATAAAAAATAACATGTCCCAAACGAGCTCCTATAATAGTACCCATCATACAATAACCAACTGCTATCTCAATATCTTTTATAGGTCTCCTTTCTGTTTTGTATATATGCGTGGCAATTTTTGGGGCGATTAAAAAAGGAAGTACAAACATAAGTCCATACCATCTTATAGGCAAAGCTCCTATTTTTATTATTTCAGGATTTAAATCCCATAGAATATAATTTGAAAACATTTGTTAATTTATAATTTAATAATCATTGAAATCCAATATAACGCTTTTATAGCAAGATATAAAATTAAATCATTCCATTCGATTAAATTTACCTCCATTGATAATTAAGATTTTAGATACTTTATTTGAAGGTAGAACGGAAGAAAATTCTTTTGCCAAATAAAAGTATTTAAGTTCTTTTGTTATCGATTTTAAATGTTGGTCTTTACTTAATACTTTGGAAGGAATAGCAATTAATATCAAAAAGAAAAAAGCAATTTTTTTCATCTTTGTAATAATTTTTGTTTGATAGGCTCAACAAAATCATTGATATCTCCAGCTCCAATTGTCACTAATACTTCTGGTTTTTCCTTTTTAAATTTATTAATCAAATCTTCTTTTTCAATCAAAAATTTATTTTTAGATTTTATTTTCGTAAAAATTGTTTTAGAAGTAATATTTTTAATAGGCAATTCTCTAGCAGGATAAATAGGTAATAAAAATATCTTATCTGCTTGAGAAAGGCTTTGACCAAATTCCTTTGCAAAGTCTTTTGTTCTCGAATATAGATGTGGTTGAAAAACAACTGTTATTTTCTTTGCGGAATACATTTCTTTTAAAGACTTTATTAATATAGAAATTTCAGTTGGATGATGAGCATAGTCATTTATAAATACTAAATCTGGTCTATCAATAATAAAATCGAATCTTCTTTGAATTCCAGGAAAGCTTTCTATAGCTTTAATAATAATTTCATATGATATTCCTAATAATCCACAAACAGTTATTGCACTTAAAGCATTTTCAACATTATGATAACCTTGTAAAGGCAATTTAATATTTTTAATTTTTAGATCTGGTCTTACATAATCAAATTTTGTATAACCTCTATAAAATAAAATATTATCAGCTTTTACCTCAGAATCATTTAAAGAATATTTAATTGAAATAGATTCAATTTTTGAAGGCACAGATTTTTTATATAATGTTTTAAAAGCATCTTCTTGAATGATCAATCTTCCTTGCTCAGGTAAAAGATCAATAAATTTTTTATAGCCTGTTTCAATTCCTTTCTTATCTTTATAAATATCTAAATGATCTGGATCTACGGAAGTAATTATCGATAAATTTGGTTTTAATTTTAAAAATGATTTATCAAATTCATCAGCTTCAATGACTGCAATAGAATTCTTTTTTGTTTCATTATAAGAAATTAAATTAGAATTATATTTTTTTAAAATTCCTCCAACAAATCCTATCATATTTTGTTTGGCATAATAAAGTATATGAGCAATTAAAGCAGATGTACTTGTTTTTCCGTGTGTGCCTGCTACTGCTATTGTAAACTTTTCTTCATTTATTTTTCCAAGAATTTCAGATCTTTTAAAAATTGAATATTCTTTTTCTTTTACATATGATAGAATAGCATTATCTAAAGGAATCGCTGGTGTATATATAACTATTGTTTGTCTAATATTATCTAAAATAGTTCTTGGCATAAAACGAACACCATCTTCAAATCCTGTAGTTATTCCAAAGTTTTTTAAATCATCAGTAATGGGACTAGGACTTTTATCATATCCAAATACTTTAACTTCATTCTTTGAAAACCATTTTGCTAAAGAACTCATTCCAATTCCTCCAATTCCAATAAAGTATGCATATTTAAATCTTTTTGTCAATTGTTGATTTGTTAAATTTGAGATATCATGTGGTATTTTTAATATTTGTTCAACAATTTGATCAGCTGCTTTGGGAAAAGCATTTTCTCCGATATTTTTAGATAGCGTTTTTAATTTGTTTGTATCTTTTATGATTTGAAGTGCTACATTTGTTAATTTTGAAGAAGCTTCCTTGTCTCTAATTATTATAGCAGCATTTTTCTTATGTAAAGATAAAATATTTTTTGTTTGATGATCATTAGTAACATTTGGAGAAGGAATAAAAATAGTGGGTTTTTTTTTAATAGATAATTCAGAAATAGTCACTGCCCCAGCTCTAGCAATAACTAAATCTGCTGCTGCATATGCTGTTTTCATATCTTTTATAAAATAAAGTGGCTTTATAGATTCTAGATATTCTTTAGGTATCTTTTTCATTATTTTTTTATAATAATAAACTCCAGTTTGCCAAATGATTTGAATATCTTGATTAATAAATTTCTTTAAGTTTTTTAATATTGTATCATTAATAGTTTTTGCTCCTAAGCTTCCTCCTAATACCAATATGGTCTTTTTGTTGGGATCTAATTTATAGCTTTCTAGAGCTCTTCTTCTACTAATACGACTTTTGGCGATATCTTTTCTAATGGGGTTCCCTGTTAATAAAGCTTTATTTTTATATTTTTTATTAATTTGATTAAATAAATTTTCATCATTCACAAAAAACTTAGTAGCCCTTTTTAAGAAACTTTTATTAGTCAATCCTAATACTGCATTTTGTTCTTGAATAACAATTGGAATACCTAATTTTGATGCTTGCGAAAGAATTGTGGCACTGACATATCCTCCTGTACCAATAACAATATCTGGGTTAAAGTATTTTAATATTTTTTTTGATTTCCAGAGGCTATAAATAATTTTAAAAGGAAGTAAAATATTTTTAAATAAGCTCCATCTAGCAAATCCATCTATCCATATTTCAGCCATAGGAAATCCAGCTTCTCTTACCAAAGAAATTTCCATTTTTCCTTTACTGCCAACAAATAAGATTTCATTATTTTGGTTTTTTTCTTTAATTTTTTCTGCAATAGCAATAGCAGGATAAATATGTCCTCCAGTGCCTCCGCCGCTTATAAGTATTCTCATAATTTTTTTAAAATATACATTTTGCTTTTTGTAAAATCATTTATTTTATAATTATGGCTAATTTAATTAAAATTATATAGTTTTTGCAAATCAACTAATTTTGGCATTGTTAATTTAAAATAGGTCTTAAGGTTTTTCGCAAAATAATTCTTCATTTTAAAAATTATTTTGAAGTTTTAAAATACAGAATTTATAAATAACTATACTAAGTTAACAATGCCTATTATTACATGATTTAGGTTATAGTCTTCAAGCTAATAAAAAGACACTTGAAAAAGGTAATCATCCAGATAGAGATGATCAGTTTCGTTATATTAACACAAGTGTAATAGAAGCTCAAAATAAGCATCAACCAGCAATT
>JAAGZN010000348.1 GCA_024206165.1 Bacteroidota bacterium | reverse complement strand
TTTGTTTTCTTTTAGCCAGTTGAAAAATATGGTTATATTTCTTGTTGCTTGATTTATTGTACTTTGAGCATAGCCTAATTGTATTAACCAGGTCTCTAAATTTCTTAGTTTTTCTTCTAAAATCGCCCGCCTTTGCATTTCTGGATTTTTTTGGACCACTGCCATTTTTCTGCGTTTCTGAACTCTAATAATCGATTCAGTGGGTCATTTTTACTGGTGGACCACTAATGGACCACTGGACCACTGATTTTTTATATTTAATACCGATTTTTCTAATGATATGGATATCGATTCTTCTAATTTCGCATATTCGTTGGTTTCTAACATTTCATATTCATACCCTCTTGCACTTGAACCACTTATTATTTTTATTAAGCCATAAGAATTTAGGTCTCTTAAATATCTTTTTAATGTTGTTGGTTTTATTCGATATGCTTGCCTTAAGTCTTTTGTGTAAAATGTCTCCTTTTTATGTGTTTTTAGGTAGGCTTTTATCATTTCTAAAAAATTCCTTGAGGCTTTGGTTAGTTCATCACTTTTATTTAATAAGACTTCTTTTAATAGTTCATTGGCTTCTTTTATGTCTTCTAATGTCGTTTCTATATATTTATCTCCATTGTTATCTGTTTTCTTTTCTTTCTGATACTGTTTATAAAAAGTTATTACTTCAATAAAATTTAAATAATGAGAGTTTGTTCTTAATGGTCTGAAGTCTGTTTCTGGGATGATGAGTTTTGGAGCATATCGATTTATTACTTTTATTGGTTTCAATACACTCTGAATATCTTTAAAAAATTCTTTGATCTCTTGCTCTTTTGATTGATTTATTTGGCCGGCTGCCAAAGACCTTTGGTAATTCATGATTGCTTCTTTGTGGTTTTTGCTGTTATCTAAATAAATTAAAATGCTTCTATTTGCGTTATCTTCATATAATTTTTCT
>JAAGZN010000347.1 GCA_024206165.1 Bacteroidota bacterium | reverse complement strand
CCTTTTAAAGATACTAGCGGGCCCTCAATGAACATATTGATTAAACTCTCAACGATCGTTGCGCTTATTATTGCTCCGCATATCGCTAGGAAAGCTAAAATAAAAAATATTGGTACTAATAATACTGAGGTAAATTATTATGAAAAAAGGTAGGAGGTTAAAATTTATGAACTTCTACAATTTAGTATTGATGTGCAAAATAGAGTATATATAAATTAAAACAAATTAAATAATTTAGTAATATAGTGGTAAATTATATGTCTTAATCTCGAATATCCAACAAATAAATAATAAAAATTGCAATAATTGAAATCATAGTATAACAGCAAAATTAAAACTCACTAAAATTTTAAAAAAATTTATTGGATATTTTTTATTTAACAATATATAATTATCTGATATATTCAATATATATATACATATATCAATATTATAATTTGCATAATATATTAATAATATAATATAAATTTGTATTTTAAATACCTTGTATATAAATTGGGTTTATAATGACAAACATATTATGTTAAAGGTTCCGATTATGTACAATACAATTTACGTTTTTTTATGCAAGATATTAATTTTAGTATTTATTTTAGGTTTGAGTTCTTGTATTAATTCAAAGAATTTAAAAAATATGAACAGCAATAAGGT
>JAAGZN010000346.1 GCA_024206165.1 Bacteroidota bacterium | reverse complement strand
TATCTCTTTTCATCGAGAAATGGTTATCTGTCAGGATAACAAAACTAACCATGACTTTATTGCAGGAACTAAGATACTCCAACTATAGCAATACTAGGCTGGGATAGCAGATCTCGTCTCGGAACTGATGGTTGTATTTCCATAGAAACATGATCGTGGAGACTTTGTTTTGATATTTGAATTTCATCTCATTCTATATCAATGCATGTCCTAAAAGGATAAAGAAGGCAAGCATCTTTTTAATACTTTTTATAGTTTACTATGCCTACGGCCATACCACCCTGAGTATACCTGTTCTCGTCTGATCACTGAAGACAAGCAGGGTCGGGCCATGTCAGTACTTGGATGGGTGACTGCCTAGGAACACATGGTGTTGTAGGCTTTATTTTTTAATTTTCTAGGCTATCTCTTTCCATCGACAAATGGTTATCTGTCAGGATAAACAAACTAACCATGACTTTATTGCAGGAACTAAGAAGCTCCAACTACAGCAATACTAGGCCGGGGATAGCAGATCTCGTCTCGGAACTGATGGTTGTATTTCCATAGACACATGATC
>JAAGZN010000345.1 GCA_024206165.1 Bacteroidota bacterium | reverse complement strand
GTGAAGACGGCCTTTACACTGTTACTGCTGCTGGTCAGTTTACCAGTGTTGCTATTGCGCGTGCTATGCCGGCCTTGTACATTGCCGTCAACGGAACAGTGCAAGCAGGTGCAGACTCTGGATACCTCCGTAACAGCGGTGATGCAACTGATGACTCTGCTAGCTTGACCCGGACCTTTGACCTGACTGCTGGTGATGAGGTGACTCTTGTCATGGAAAACATCGGTAGCCACAGTGGTACTGCTGTTCGTGCTAGGACTCTCGTGTTCGAGATGTTTAGTCACACTATGACTGTCATCGGCATTGACGGCACTATCGGAGACGATAATGTCCAAGCTGATTGGAATCAGACAGATACTAATGCAGACTCATTCATCCTGAACAAGCCTACTATCACTTCATTCAGTGGGGACTATGATGACTTGACCAACAAGCCTACACTGTTCAGTGAAGACTACGATGACCTCACTAACAAGCCAACCCTTGTTACTTCTGCCAATGGCTTAAGTGATGTAGATACTACAACATCTGCACCTAGTACAGGTGATGTCTTAGAGTGGGACGGTAGTAATTGGGTACCCGCTACACCATCAGGAGGTAGTCCTACCTACACCTTCAACGTAAGTGTTGGTAGAAGGTGGTCTTCAAATTGGGACCGTTGGCATACTGGAGACCCTTCTAACGGCTTTGCTGGAGACATAAGTACTCAGGTTTGGACAGACTTTAACCCCGAACTCTTTGACAGTTCTACTCCTTATTACTACGCACTGAACGGTCACTTTATCCCAACTGCCTGTACTACGGTTCGGGTGATAGGCATGGTGTGGACTTCAGACTCTGACC
>JAAGZN010000344.1 GCA_024206165.1 Bacteroidota bacterium | reverse complement strand
CGGACAGTCCTGGATCATTGTGTCGCCTAACGCAGCAGAGGAAGGACCTACTAGTGTCTACTGCTACTACAAGTGTCGGTGCATCCAAGTGTCAACTGCTACAAGTGTCTACGGTGGTGTCTACTGCTACAACTGTCAACAACTGCGGCGGTGAGACATTAGATGTTTAGATCGTTTCTAAATCCGTCCATCGCAGGTCCAGTCAAAGGCATGGACTACCATGAACTCTTCCACCCACCTTCTACTGGTTCTACAAGCCCTACTACGTCAAGCCCTACGTCAAGAACATCCAGACCTACGTCACCTGTCACCTGTCACCTGTCACCTGTCACCTGTCACCTGTCACCTGTCACAGGCGGTGGCCTCCTGCCTCAGGGGCCGGGAGGGGGGCGTCACCAGACTGCTGGAGATACCGGACACTCTCAAGGAGGAGGTTCGGCTCCTGCTCTGATCATTCTCCGGCCTCGATAAAACTGTTTGTCACAACATGCTGAAATGGTTAAAAGACGAACGCTGCAGAGTCATAGCGCCGCCGTCACCCACGCGTTTAGTTCTATATCCGGTCTGATACAAAGACGAATCATATCGGCAATGTCGACGCCAACGGACACGGACAGAATCCGATTAATGTGTTGTCTATCGCTGCAGAGGGAGGACCTTGAGCAAGCGGCTTCTACGGTTTCTACGGCGGGTTCTACGGCTTCTACTGCTTGAGCGTCTACCAACGAGGTGAGACTTTTAACATCTTTAGATTTTTTCTAAATTCGTCCCTGCAGGTCCATGATGGACAACGGCAAGCAGGACTCCGTCAGCAAGCAGGACTCTGTCAGCAACCAGGACTCTGTCGGCAAGCAGGACTCCGTCGGCAAGCAGGACTCCATCAAGCAGGAGAAGGTGGAGCAAGAGCAGAAAAAGAACCAGAACCAGGACAAGCTCCTTGTTAAGGTGCGATGATGCGCAATGCTTCTTTAACTAACGTCCAATGTTCAGATT
>JAAGZN010000343.1 GCA_024206165.1 Bacteroidota bacterium | reverse complement strand
CAGATTTTGGCCAAATTTGGGAACTTTTCAAGACCCTTTTTAGAATTACAGATATTTCTGCCTTCTTTTGACCATAAGTGATCACAGCGCTCCTAGGCCTGCGGCCTGCTTGTGGTCCCCTGGGACCCACAGGCCGCAGTGACCCTGTCTGGCCACCAGTCTGACGCTGCTGCCGGGTGGAAAGGACATTTTTCACAGGCTCTGAAGTGGCCTGGAGGCTTCTAGAGTGACCTGACAGAAAAGTGAAGTCAAGAAGAAATGTGGCATTTGGTGTCATTGTCACTGACGAAAACTTTCCCACACTGACGAATTCCTCTAAGTGGGTGAAAACATGGAAATAGTTATTTCAAGAACTTCGGAGTGCCATTTCGAGGTCTGAAATAAGTCCTAGACAAAAAATCTTTTGATGTAAAAGTGAGATAATTTCATAACGATTCATATGAGACCGACCTGAAACCAGTGCCATGTCAGGGTAGGGAGCTAGAGGTCCTGCCGCAAAAATCATGTTTTTTTGGCTGGCATCTTAGTGGGGACCAAATGAACACCTGCCAACTCGTCCCAGTACTGGTATCTGGGGCCAGAGGAGCACTGTG
>JAAGZN010000342.1 GCA_024206165.1 Bacteroidota bacterium | reverse complement strand
TACAGTGCTGTAGTGAACCACCGTAGTGAACCACCCTAGTGAATCACTCTAGTGAACCACCCTAGTGAACCAACCGGGTGAAACACAGTGCATTGCACATTGCACTATAGGCTAAGCCTGTCACTTAGCAGTTTTTTTTATTTTGGAAAATTCTGATTTTCTCAGGTAAATTTTATTAAATTATATAAAAAATATCTATGAAAAGCTTTTTTCCCCATGATTTTTTAACCCCATTTTTATGCCTATTTTCCAATTTACATTTAGAAGGGGCGCAAATCCCGCAGATGTAAAATAACTATAATTTTACATTAAATGTCTAATACTTTTTTATTATGAATGTTATGTGGGAATCCCGCCCCTTTCCTATGAACAACAAGGTTTTGTCCCCAGTCTATCACTAGGCCGGCCACCCACAGACTGGCCAAGTGAGGACGAGTTGACTGCCCTGGGACCAAGCAGGAGGGAGCTGCTGGTCCCAGAAGGGTTCAACTGGTCCCTCAGCTGCCCAGTAGGACGAGTTGACTGCCCTGGGACCAGGCTGGAGGG
>JAAGZN010000341.1 GCA_024206165.1 Bacteroidota bacterium | reverse complement strand
TTACGAAAAAGGGATAGAAGTTACGAAAAAGGATATGGATGCTATAAACATTAATGGCGACAAATTTCATCCTGAATGGAATTATACCATTGAAAATTCTGCATAGCCAATCATTTAGGTTATTAAATTACAGATCCTTATTTAAAGTTCTCTCAATGATTGGCTTAATTAGACTAAAAAGAACATTTTGATATTGAAAAGATTTTCCAGGAATACTTATTTTTTTAGCAAGTTTTAAATTTTTAATAAGTTTTTTAAAAGGTTGATTGATATAAGCTTCATGCTCGAGACAATATTTTAAAATCCCTGAGCTATGATTTAACAAATGTTTTATCTTAATATGCTTACTAATTAAGTCGTTGGCTATTGTTACATCATATAAAATATTATTAATATTTTCTTCAATATCAATTTTATTTTCTGAATATAATTTCATTACTAACATACAGGTCAGAATTTTTGATAATGAAGCAATCCTAAATATTGTTTTTGAATTTATTTTTTCATTCTTACCAATTTTTCTTATTCCTTTTGTCTTCTTTAACAAGATTTCTTTATCACTAAAAATTGCAAATGCACAGCCAGTTACATTAAAAAAGTCTATTGCTTCTTCAGAAAATTTTTCTATTTCCGTTATATCTTTTTGAGTTAAATTTTTAGCTTTTATTTGAAAATTTAAAGATAATAGAATTAATAATATGGTCAGCTTTGAAAATATTTTATAGAAATTCATCAAGATAATATAGATTCCAAATTACATTTATAAATTTAAAAGACATTATAATTAAAAAATTATTATTTTAGTATACAAAATTAACGAAACTTAGTAAATATAAAAAAATGATTTTAACTAAAAACAATATATTTATCATAACTCTCTTTCTTGTAATAATATCACTTATTTTATATTACAAAATATTTAAAACTACAACTATAAATGGAAATATTAAGCAATTATCATCCCCTATTTTAATATTTGATTTTGATGGAACTATATGTGATAGTTTTGATTTAGCTATGAATATTTATAATGAATTGTCCAAAGGTCTTAGAATCAAAAAAATCAATAATCAAGATATTGAAAAATTGAAAGGATTAAGTACTACAGATATTTTAAAAGAACTAAAAATTTCAAAGTGGAAATTGCCATTATTAGCATATAAACTGAGGAAAAAAATGAAAAAAAAAATTAATGAAGCAAAACCTCATAATGGAATGATTGAATTATTAAAATATCTATATGAACAAGAAAATGTTTCTTTAGTTTTACTTACTTCAAATGGTTATAATATAATCAATACGTTTTTTAAAAAATATAATTTAAATGTATTTGATGTAATTATAAGTAAAGTAAGCACTTTTGGTAAATCTAAAATGTTAAAATATTTAAAAAGTAAAATTCAAAATCCTTTAGCACAAAATATCTATTATATAGCTGATGAAGTAAGAGATATCACTGCTTGTAAAAAAACTGATGTTAAGATTATATCTGTAACTTGGGGATTAAATAATTTTAAAATATTAAATAAATATAAACCTGATTATATTTGTAAAAATATGAATGAACTAGAAGATACATTAAAAAATATAATTGAATATAAATCCTAAAATCTTTCTGAAACCTTATTAAATTTTCAGAAAATTTACTCAAAGATTTCTAACCTTTCGAAATAAAATATTATTTTCCAAATGAATATGTTGAAATAAGTCATTTATAAATTCTTCTAATTTAAAATAGAAAGCTTTATATGTATTACAAGCATTTTCAGGAGCTTTAAAATTGTTAGTAAGTGTTATAATTCTTTTTGCGATAATACCTGCTTCTTCATGTTCATATTCAAATATTTCTATTTTATCATGACCATCTTCTGCTTTATCTAGTTTATTAGATTGTTTTACTAAATATTTTATTTCAGGGAATAATAATGTTTCTTCTTTTTCTGTATGGAGAATTAAGTCTTGAGTCATTTTTGAAAATAAATCTACTACTTCAATAATTTCGACATTTCTTTCTCCATGCACTCTTGAAACTTTCTGACCAAAACTATTAATTATAGGAATATTTTTCTTTATATATGAATGATGAACATTTACTATATAATCAATTAAAAAACCTATTTCCCAGTCATTAAAATTTAACTTAATATTAGATTGATTTATATTGCTATTTAATTCATCAACTAGATTATTAATTTCTATTTCAGCGTCTTTGCAAGCTTTTTCAATAGTTTTACCACCTCCACAACAAAAGTCAATATTATATTTTTTAAATATTGATGCAGTACTTATATCATTTGATACAATTTCTGCTATAGTTTTATTTTTAAAATTTATCATAACAACATATTTTTTAATAAATAAATTTATGAGTTCTAAAAATTTAGATGACAAGAAAGATATAAAAATATTTTATACTTTCTAATAATTTTGTATTTTATTTATAAAGCTTTAATTAAAAATAATATATAATTTATGTTAAAAACGATAATTTTTATACAGACGTTTATAACGATTAATCTTTTTTGTTTTAATAAATCAAAGGCTTCAAATAATAACTATGACGTTATCATTGTGGGAGGAGGAACAACTGCGTATTCAGCTGCACACACTGCAAATAAATTAAGTAAAAAAGTATTATTAATTAATGCAAATCTACCTATTGGAGGTACAAGCATTAATATTGGAGCTATACCAACAAAACATTTAATAAGAGTTGCTAATAGTATAAGAACAGCATCTCATTCATCATTTAAAGGGGTCAAAAACTGTCTCCCAAAATTAAATCCTAAAATAATTCTTGATGAAATGAGAAAATTAGTAAAATTTAAAAGAGAAAAAATATTTTTAGGTTCATTATTAAAAATGAAGAATGTGACATTACTTAAAGGATTTGCAAGTTTCAAAAATAGAAATACAATATTAGTTAATAAAAGAGAATACCATGGAAAGTTTTTTCTTATAGCAACAGGCTCAATAACAAAAGTTCCCTATATCAAAGGCTTAAAATCATGCGAATATTTAACATTAACTTCTGCTTGTAATTTTAAAACTCTCCCAAAATCTATAACAATAATGGGCGGAGGAAATTTAGGATTAGAATTGGCTATGGCTTATTCTCAATTTGGAATAAAAGTAAGAATTATTGAAAGATCAGATCAGATTTTTAAAAGACAAACGCCGGACATAGCTAAAGAAATAGAAAAAAGTTTAAAAATTGCTAATATTAAAGTTTTTAAAAATTATGATATTAAAATTATAAAGAAAAAAGGAACTGATTTAATCATTCATGGTACACATAATGGAGTTGAAAATCAATTGATTGAAAAAGGCAAAATAATTCTGGCAACCGGAATTAATGGAAATACACAAAAACTAAATCTACAAAATGCTAGAGTTAAAATAGGATATAAAGACATGATTGCAGTCAATAATAGAATGCAAACAAATATACCAAATATATATTCAGCAGGAGACTGTGCAACTACTCCATGCTTTGCAGCTGTGGCTGATATGGAAGCAAGGATAGCAATATTAAATATGTTTGGAGCAAATATTGAAGTCGACTATTCTTATGCAGCTTGGGTTGCTTTTACATATCCGCAAGTTGCTGGAGCTGGAATAAATGAATATATAGCAAAGAAAAATCGAATACCATATGAAGTATCCAAAGTTCCTATAACAAAAATATCTAAAGCCCAAATTTCTAATGAAAAGATAGGATTTATTAAACTAATAAGAAATCCTATAACAGATACTTTAATTGGTGGACAAGTAATTGGAACAGAAGCAGGTGAATTGGCAAGCTTAATAAGCTTTTTAATTAAATACAAAATTAAAACTGCAGAAATAGCCAAAGGATCATTTCCATATTTAACATTATCAGAATGTATAAAAAATGCAGCAATTGCATTTAAAGGAAAAGAAAATAAACTTTGTTCTCCCATTCCTTAAAATATTTATGATAATCTTCTATTCAAGAAATAATTAATTCAAATTGTGCAGTAATTAAATAACTCGAGTTACGCAAGATAACTATTTAAAAGCTAATATAGCGGGTCTGTAAACGCAAGTCTGTCTAAGCGAAATAAAATTAATTTTTTATTTTTATAATAATATTAATATTAGATGTGGAATGTTGTTAACTTTTAGCAATTAAAAATTAAAATAATTAAAAGTTATCAATAATCCAC
>JAAGZN010000340.1 GCA_024206165.1 Bacteroidota bacterium | reverse complement strand
TCATTTTCGAAAGGGAATGAAATTTAAATAATTCAATTTCGAATTAAAAGGAAAATTCATGTTTAAACTGTCTGGGGATTTTCAAACCCTCAGGGGGTTTCCAATTTGAATTTGTTTCCAGGGGGTTATTCATTCCCAGGGGGTTTTATAGTTCCCAGGCAGTTTGAAAATCCCCAGGGGGTTTGAACAGGAATTTTCATTTTCATTTGAAAATGAATTATTTTACATTCATTTCCATTTGAAAATGAATTATTTTAAATTCATTTACATTTGAAAATGAATTATTTTAAATTCATTTCACATCGGCCCAAATTATACCACACCCACTTTATTAAACAACAACGTCATTATTTTATACATGGTTTGTTGAAAAAAACGTTTTCAAACGTTTCCATGTTGAAAATGACGACGTTGTTGTTTAATTTGGATCAATATGTGTCTAATTTCAGCGGATTTGAACAAACCGCGGTTTCCATGTTGAAAATGATGACGTTGTTGTTTAATTTGGATGTTTAATTCTCCACTGGTGATGTTGTTGTTTTATTCGTATCAATATGTGCAGTCCAAATGACGATGTTGTTGTTTTAATTGGATCAGTATGTGTCTAATTTCAGCGGTTTTGAACAAACCATGGTTTCCATGTTGAAAATGATGACATTGTTGTTTAATTTGGATGTTTAATTTTCCACTGGTGATGTTGTTGTTTTTTTCGGATCAATATGTGCAGTCCAAATGACAATGTTGTTGTTTTAATTGGGTCAGTATGTGTCTAATTTCAGGGGATTCGAACAAACCATGGTTTCTATGTAGAAAATGATGACGTTGTTGTTTAATTATGATTACCAGGTGTTTCTTATTTCAGGGGGTTTGAAAATGATGACGTTGTTGTTTAATTTGGATGTTTAATTCTCCACTGGTGATGTTGTTGTTTTATTCGGATCAATATGTGAAGTCCAAATGACGATGTTGTTGTTTTAATTGGATCAGTATGTGTCTAATTTCAGGGGATTTGAACAAACCATGGTTTCCATGTAGAAAATGATGATGTTGTTGTTTTATTTGGATCAGTATGTCTAGCTCAAATGATGATGTTGTTGTTTCATTTGGATCAGTGGGACTCTCTGCAACTTTGCTGCATGAGTGCCTGGTGCCAGACACTAGATCGGTGCAACTTTACTGCATGAGTGCCTGGCGCCAGACACTCACTCGGTGCAACTTAGATCGGTGAAACTTTACTGCATGAATGTCTGGTGCCAGACACTCGGTGCACCCTGGGGAACTTTACTGCATAGTAAATGAACCGACTTTCCCCAGCCTGGAGCCAGACACTGTTAGTTTCTAAGGTCAAAGTGGTCTTCTAGGGTCCATACACCCAGCAGTCAGGTGAAGCTGCAGGTGATGCTATCTGCCCTCGGCCATCATGGCCTGGCTAGTGGCGAGCCGCCATGCATGGCCGCCTGGGCGAACCGGCCAGCGCGGCGATGAGTCGTAGAGTAAGTGGCGGCCAAGGCCTTACGGCACGAATACCCTGCCGACCCTGCTGGAGCCCCGGGCCTGCCAGGCAAGGTCAAAGGC
>JAAGZN010000339.1 GCA_024206165.1 Bacteroidota bacterium | reverse complement strand
GTCTATTTCGTCATTATTTAGCTAGAATGCGAAGAAAAACAAAATGCTATAGTAAATGTGTAAAAATGCTTGAACATTCTATTAGATTATTAATGTTGAAAAGAAACAAAGATCTGTCTCTGCTAAATTAGCAATGCCAAATTTATAAATGTGTAGGGGATATGTGCTGCGGAGTTTAGGTTTATAGTATTGGGATTGGAAATTAGCTATTAGATTTGGAGATAATTTTAATTTAAAATCAATTTCTTTAAGGATTAACAAATTCTAATTTACATTATAATTACTATATAATTTTTGCAAGCAATTCTTTAGCCAAAGAATGATAATCTTTTGCCCCATTAGAAGAATCATTATAATCAAATATGTGTTTTCCTTTAGCTTGAGATTCGGTCAGCGCAATATTTTCACGAATATAAGTTTTTAAAAATTTATCTTTAAGTTGCTCTTTGATGCTAGTAATTATTTCTTGACTAAATCTTTTCTTAATATTAGGATTAAATCTAGTAGCAAACACCCCTCCTAGCTTCATAGAAGGATTAACAGCTGATAATTGATTAGTAAAATTAATTAAAGATCTTAAGCCCTCATAACTAAAATATTCAGCCTGAGTTGGAATAAGATAAAAATCACAAGCCATAAGAGCTATTCTGGTAAGAGAAGAAAGTGCTGGCGGACAATCAATAATAACAAAATTATAAGCATCCTTTATTTTGGAAAGATTAGATTTTAAATTAAATGGAAAAGCTGGAGAATTGGCAATCATTTGCTCTTGATTTAATAGATCAAAAGAAGAAGGTAAAATATCTAAATAGTCATCATACTTAAATTTTATGCTTTCTATATCTACTTTATTCAATAAAAAATCACCAACCTGTCTTTCATTTTCAGAAATTCTAAATCCTTTAGTTAAACTACTTTGAGGGTCTAAATCTATTATTAAAGTTTTGGCTTTGGAGTATTTAGATAAAGCTCCACCTAAATTCTGAGCTGATGTTGTTTTACCTACTCCCCCTTTATTATTGATAACCGTAAAAATAAACATGACAAATTTTAAGTTCTAAATCAAGCATAATATACTAAATTCTATATTATAAACGAAATAGAGAAAATATCTATAATGATTTTTATAAACATTATATAAGCCATAATACTTATAAAAGCTGTAATATTTATGATTGCCATGATTTTTATCATTACTGTAATCAATATTAATTAAATTAATATTATAATTAAAATATTTATTATATTAGTTACTAAGATTATTATGTCTATAATATTAATAATTAATATATTTAGTGTAATTAATATTATAGACATAGATATCATATAAATTATGGTTATTGTTTAAATAATATTAACCATAATTTATATAATTAACATAATAATTATGATTATGTTAATTATAATATCTATTATAATTGCTGTAAAAAACATAAATACTATAGTTATTATAAGTAATATTTTAGTTTATAATCATTATTATCTTTATATTAGATATAATTCTTATAGTTATTATTATCTTTATAATAACTATTATTTAATTTTATAAATTTATTAAAATGCAAAAAAAAGATATCTTAACTGATTTACCAAAATTACCAGAGGTTGTTGAAAACAAAGTAGGAGAGGAGGAAGAAGAAAAGTATTCATATACCACAGTAAATATTAGAAAAGACTTAATGGAGAAAGTAAAAAATTATGTTTACTGGAAAAGATTAACACAGCAGGAATTCTTTGTAGAACTTCTAGAAGATTTTTTTGAAGATAAAAAATTAGAACCAATACCAGAAAAAGTATTGAAAAGAAGGAAAAGATAGATAATTATATTATTTATATAAAAAAATTAAGTGGATTTTGTTCCCATTAGTATTTTAAATAAAGTACATAATAAGCATATTAATCCGTTATGAAAAAACGACCGTTAAATTATAACATTTTGTTTATTAATAAATCTTTGCAAATATTATACAATTTGTATAATATTATTTTAGGTATAATGTTAATATTTAACACCCATCAAAATGTCTAAGATTTTAGCTTATATTCGTACTTCTACTGACAAGCAAGATAATGATAATCAAAAACTTGAGATCTTTGAGTTTGCTAATAATAAAAGCATGATTATTGATGAAGTTATACAAATTCAAATTTCTTCTAGAAAGGGGAGATTGCAAAGAAGGATTGATGAGTTAATCGGAAAACTTAATAATGGGGACACACTTATAGTAACTGAAATCAGTCGATTGGGTAGGAGTACGTCAGAAGTTATTCATCTTATTAATATTATGCTTAAAAAAAATATTAGAATTATTTGTATCAAACAAAATATAGATATTAATAAGCATGATATCAGTTCAAAGATTATTGTAACTGTTTTTTCTCTATTAGCAGAATTAGAAAGAGACTTAGTTAGTCTAAGAACAAAAGAGGCTTTATCTGCTAAAAAAGCTAAAGGAATTAAATTGGGAAAACCTTTAGGAACAATCCAAAAAAGTAAATTTGATAAAGATGTTGAAAGAATTAAGGAATTGCTTGCTCTTGGAGTTTCTATTAGAAAGAGCAGTAAAATTCTAGGTTATTCTAATCATATAGGTTTACATAATTATATTAAAACACGTAATATTTTTAATCAAATAGAAAAAGTTTATTAATTAGAATTTTATAATTTACATGGAGACAGATCAGTTTAATTATTTTTTTATCTTCAGCTTAATTTCTTTTTTTATTTATTTCAATAATTTTTTTTTGGTACAAAATAATAAATCATGGTTTTAAGAAAACCCAAATTTTTTTTAAATTTTATGTTGGTCTCTATGAATAGAGGAAAGCTTTTATTTTTTAAGATCTCGATAAAAATTCTGATGAGATCCTATTCCTATTAAATAAAGGTCTGTTTCATTAAACTCATATGCCAATAAAGTAAGTTGATTTATCATCTTAAATTTATAAACAAAAATCCCACTTAATTCTCCAATTTTAGCTTTTCCTATTGAAGGGGTTTTTGCAATCTTTTTAATAGCCCTATCAAGATCTTCTTTTTGATTCTTATACAATTTTTTAATTTGCTTTCTGAAATTTGCAGTTTGTTTAATATTTAACATAAATTAATCATCAAACTCATAGTTAAATAATTTTCCTTTATTGATTTCCTGTTTAGAGATCAAAATATTTTTAATGAATTCATAATTCATTTCGGGATTTTCTTCAGCTATTTTACCAATTTTAGCCCAATACTCAATTTGACCAGCTAGAGATCTATTTAATGCTTTAGATACTACCCTAGCTTGATCTATAATTTTACTCGAAAGTTTTACAGCTTGTGACATTATTATTCTTAATTAAGTTATACAACAAATATAATACTTAATAAGACGATATGCAACCAAAAGTTGCAATAAAATTTATTTATAAGTTCTAGATTGTTTAAAATCGGTTAACTAAACCAGTAGATTAACTTAATCGTTTCGTTATTCAGATCCTAATGAAACATAACCAAATAAAATAAGGGAGAATATTTAAAAAGGTTAGGTCAATCATTTTTATCTCCATCTTAATTTCTTTTTCTATTTATTTCAATAATTTTTTATGGTACAAAACTAATAAATCATTACTATAAGGAAACTTATTTCTAGGCTTATTTAAACAAATTTAGTATAAATAAAAGAATAATATTTTAGATATATAAAACAAAACACATATCCATTATAAATTAGATTTAATAAAAAAAGTAAAATATTCAATAAAATAAGTTATATATACCAATTTAATATCTTATTGTAAAATTATAATATTTCAATATAACTAATAATTAAAAGAGCAAACTATAATTTTAATTTTGATTTTAATTAAAGATTTAAATAATTTTGAGCTTTAATAATTAAAATTTAAATCTTTGTTAAGAATAATAATTAAAAGCAAAAAACTTCAAAAGTTTATAGCAAGCATTCTACTATGTACATATAGTTTAACAAGTTGTATGCAAAGACCCGCCTTGCATATGCAGAAGCAAATGAATCATAAAAAAAAATTAGAGAAAGATATTTTTTTGAATAATGTATATCAAAAAATTAAAAATGAAACAAAAAATTTCGATAAAAAAACTAATAATCCTTTAGTGATATATGATGAGAAAAATGATCGTTTATTTTTAAAAAAACAAAATAGACTAGATAAATCTTACTCAAAAAAGAACCTTTTACAAAAAGGCCTAGGCAAGTGAAGGAATATCGGATCTTCTTTATGCTGCTAAAGCTGTTGTTTCTGGCAAATTTGATTGGAAAAGTTATTTGATGAAGAAGGCTATTAGCTTTGGAGTTATGATCATGACTCTAGGAGTAACTTTAATAAAGAACATTGGTAAAAAAATTAAAAGCACTTATGATTCTGCTAAAGCTTTTGGAAACCAAGCTTATAATAATGGTAAAGAAGTAGCTTCAGGAATTTTTAAAGCTGTTGGGACTTCTTTTGGTACTCAAATTGTTAATGGAGGCATTCATTTTCTTCTTGATAATACTATTGAAGAAGATATATCAAAGGAATTAAGAAAGACTATTAAAAGAAAAGTTGCATCCCAAGTTATTGAAAAGATTAGAAGTAATAAGACTTTTAAAGATGCTGTAGAAATAGATAAGAATACAGGAAAGCCATATTGGCAAACAAAGTTTAATGGTTATGCTAATGAGATTTTTAACAAAAAAGAAAATGAACTTTTACAAATATGTAAAACCGTTTCTAATATAGTTGCTAAAAGAGAGGTAACTAATGCTATTGATAATATTGGAGCAAAGATTTTAACAAGGGTTACTTATACTACTTTTGAAACTTTAAATGAAATAAAGAAACTTAATAAGTTTTTGAAAAATTTTAATGATGATATCCAAAGAAAAATTGATAATGATAAAAAGGATATTGATAAACAAAAAAAGCAGATAAAAGTAAATAATCAAAAAAAATCTGAAAGTAATAAAATTGTTTATGCTTCATCTTCTTCATATGTTGATGATGAGAAATATAATGGTGATGATAATATTTTTGATTTAAGTTCAGGTAAAGATTTTTCAAATATTAATAATAGATCTATAAAAAAATTAGATGCAGATGTTGATCCGGTGACTTTTAATTTTTTAGATTCCCTTGAAGATCATCTTGTTTCTTGTGTTTCTGGACAGGTTAAAGGTAATATTATTAAAAATATTTCTGAAACTAGTATGGAGACTATTTCAAATATCCTTCCAGAAGTAATTACTCAAATGCATAAAAAGGGTCAGATTAGAAAGATAGAGAAGGCTAAGGCTACTATTAATAAAGTGCCTGCTAAAATTTCTGAAATTGATAAGATTTACAAAGATTTTAAATCTGATAAGATTGCTTTTATTGATGATGATCTGAAAAGACGTGCTGATGATATTTATAATGATTCTTATAAGGGTAGTTTTGACATTGTTTTGAATTCTGAGGCTCAGTCTGTTAATATTAATGTTTTTGATGATAATAATAAATTGATTTATAGTTCTGGATCTAAATATGGTAAGTCTATAAAACTTAGGTTTTCTGATGCTGATGGTAAAGGGCATTATAGGCCTTTTGATAAAAATATTACTTTTAAACCTAGTGGTAATCATTCTTGTTTGACTGATTCTGTTGCTGTTACTATAAATAAATCTGTTGATGATATTAAGAAGCAAAAGCTTGCTTATTTATCTATGAACCAGGATAAATGCAAAGTTATTAGTGGTTGTTATGATAAGATTGGGAAAGTAGATAGTGATTATTTATTTTTGGGTGGTGCTAAAAAAAAGGAATTACTTGTTAAACAAAAAAGTAAGAAGTTTACTGGAGATCCGCTAAATGTTCATTTATATGATTCTAAATATGTTGATATTGATATGAATGAAAATATTTTTTCTCATTTAGAAACTTTGAATGATAGTCATAATAATTCTATGCCTTCTTTTTATGATCCTTCTAAATTGAATTCTCTTAAGGGTTTGCAGTTTTATGATTCTAAATATGCGCCGCTTTATTTTGCTAATAATGATAAAATTGAAAATAGTCCATTTGGATTATATGATCATAATTATAGTGATAGTAATAGTAATAGGGCTAATAAATACGAATGTTTAAAGCATTTGACAGAAGAGAAAGAAAATGATTCATATAATCCGCAAGCCAAAATATTAAAAAAATATAATATAGATGCAGACACATTTGAACATATCTCTGAAGAAACTGCTCAATATTTGTATTTAGGAGATAGAAGCTTGACATATGATCTAGTTTATGGAATAAAATATATAGATGACAAATTAAAAGAATTTGCAAATAAATATCCTACTATAGCTAAGTCGACAAAATGGGCAATAATTTTTCAGCCAATAATAAAAGAATCAATTAAAGGGGGTATTGCAGGAAAACCTTACGGACCCCGTGGAATAGCTTTAGGGGCTATTATTGGAGGAGTAAAAGGCTTGCCAAAATTTTTTAGAAATCTAATTATAGCAGAAATAATAAATTTGCCATATGTTCAAAACAAAAAAAAGTGGGCAAATGAAAAGGCTGCAGAGGTATTAAATAGTTATAACGGAAATATAAAAATAGAGGATGCTAAACAATCTGGAGGTGTGGTTTTTAATTTGGTTGAAGGTATTTTAGCTGAATTAGCATTGAACGGTTTAATTAAAAAATTTCCTTTTAAATTAAAATTAATACCAAAAAAATTTAGTTTATTTGCAAAAGATAAATTTGGGAAATGGTATTCACAGAACCTAAAACATTGAACCAACAATTGGCTATGAAAGAAGCTATGAGTGGTAGCAGTTTAGGTAAACTCGAAGAAACACATAGTAGAATTTTGACTCAAGACAAGATTAATAAAAATATAAAACCTTTAAATGATCCTAGATTAAAAAGTTTGGATGTATCTAAATATGAATATTATCGTGAGTTTACAGATCCCATTACAAACAAATTGATAGATAAAGCATGGATACATTATTTGATAGATAACAAAACTGGAGTGATTTTTGATCTTAAATTCAAAATAAAATAATTAAAATGTTAGTTAAGTGCATAGAGAATGATATTTATAAATTGTCAGATAAAAATTTGAAAGACTTTTATTCAAGTTGGTCAGATCTTAAAGAAATAATAAAAATTAATAGTGTATTTATAGTTTGGGGAATTGAATTTTCATCTGTTCAGTTTATTTATTTAAATGAAAAAAGAGAGATTCATTGCCCTTTTGCTTACCCTTTAGAATTTTTCAAAATAATAGATCCAAGAATGTCAAAACATTTTATTTATGGTGATTCAAAAGTTTTGATAAAAAATAAAATTAAGACAGTCCCATTCATTTCATTTAAGGAATGGGCATTAGATAATATTTTTCATGAAAATCTTTTTGATTGGAATAAAAAAGAAAAATCAATATTTAAAAAATATTATGAATTAATGCAGTATGAATATTACAATCCAAACCTAAATCCATCATCAGAAAAGTTAGAAATTGCAGAAGGCAACTGGGCAATGTGTCCCAAATGTATAGATGCCTGGGAAATAGACACAATAAATGAAATGGTAAAATGTCCAAAATGCGAAACAGTATATGTAAGTCCATATAGTAAACATTTGGAATTTATAAAGAAAGAAGATTTATTAAATATTAACTATGATATTTACAATGGACCTACGATAAAGAGATTATAATGCAAGCTATTCATAGTTTTCAAACTAAGAGTATAAAATATTTAGTGAAGGTGAAGAGTTAGAGTTATGATTTAAGAGTAAATGGGGTCGCTTAAACATTCCCTCGAAAAGGTCCATTTTGTTTTTTGAATATGTTAAAAAGATGCTTAAAAACCCTTTTATCGGGTTGCTTAAATATCCCCTCCAAAAGGTGTATTTTGTCCATATGATCTATAGTCTAATCTTTGATTATAAATAAAGATTAGACTATAAATAAAAATTTAGATGACTATTATATGAATACTACTAAAGCATTATAATTTATAAATGACAATAAAATATTCAGAAAAATTAATTTTTTTAATTCGTGAATTTCTAACATTTAGAAATAAAAATTTATTGTTCTGTAGTAATTCTTTACTTTTGAATCAATAATAAAAGATTATCATATCTCATATTAAAGACATTTTAAAAGCATTCAAATACAAATAATCATATTTTACTCTTTTTCTATCTAGTTATATCAATAAAAATAAAAAAAAGCAAATTAAATTTTATTAAAGCAAATTACACCTTTTGGAGGGGATATTTAAGCAACCCCAGGTTAAACATAAAATCCTAGCATAAGTTTACACTTTCTGCTTCGTCCTGACAAAAGTTTACATTTGTACTTTGGAGGCGAATCCTATCAAAAAAGCAAAAAAACAAACACATTTATTTACAATTTTTGATATAGCACATTTAGCATCTAAAATATTTCTAAAATTATATTCATACCCCTAGATATTAATTGAGGAAAACT
>JAAGZN010000338.1 GCA_024206165.1 Bacteroidota bacterium | reverse complement strand
TATCTGACACTATTTATGTTTACTTGGTAGATTATGTCACATCTTAATGTTCTGTATTCTTTTTTTATGAATTCTTTATTTACTAGTTCTATGCCTTTTTCTAGGTTTATATATTTTTTTGGGCATTGTTAATTTAAAATAGGTCTTAAGGTTTTTCGCAAAATAATTCTTCATTTTAAAAATTATTTTGAAGTTTTAAAATACAGAATTTATAAATAACTATACTAAGTTAACAATGCCTTTTTTTGCTTTTTGAGATAGGTGTGCTTCTAGAAATTCTTTTGCTCTTTCTATATTGTGAAGTGTTGCTTTTACTAGTTTGTCAAATGGTTCGTGTACTAATTTTCCCATGGCTAAAGTTAATGTTTTTATTCTATTATTTCGAATTTTGGTTCTTCGGATCTTAGTTTTACTTTTTGAAGTTTGAGGTATTTATATAGTGTTCCTCTGGCTATGTTTAGTTGGGTGCATATTTCTTTTGTGTTCCATTTATTTTTTTCGTAGAGTGCTGCTGCTATGATTGCTTTTTTTTCTGCTTCTTTGGTTAAGCCTTTTGCTCTTCCTATTTTTATTCCTTTTGCTCTTGCTGCTTCTATGCCTGCTGTTATTCTTTCTTTTATTAGTCCTCTTTCGAATTCTGCTAGTGATCCGAAGATGTGAAAGATTAGTTTTCCTGATGGTGTTGTTGTGTCTATGTTTTCTGTTAGGCTTTTGAAGGTTATTTCTTTTTTGTGAAGTTTGTTGATTATTTTTATTAGGTCTGTTAGTGATCTTCCTAGTCTATCTAGTTTCCATACTACTACTGTGTCTCCTGGTCTTAGGTTTTCGAATAGTTTTTCTAATCCTGGTCTTTGTGATTTTGCTCCGCTGATTTTGTCGGTATATATTTTTTTACATCCTGCTTGTTTGAGGTTGTTAATTTGTAGATCTAGATTTTGATCGTTTGTGCTTACTCTTGAGTATCCTAATAGCATTGTTCAATAAATCTGTAATTATTTTTAAATTTAGACTAAGCAAGTTTAATATTTTTTTGAACATGATCCAAGTTTGTTTGTGAATTTTGTTTTAGTTTTTTGAACAGTTTGTGATTGTCTAAAAAAGGTTATGGTTTTTTGAACAGGGTTTCCTATTTTAACTAATTTTGAAAAAGAATTTTTGTATAGAGTTATTCTATGCCTTCTAGATACATTAAAATCTTAATAAACAAATATATGCTACTGGTAAAAAATAAAAGTCCTAAGGAAGGCACTATAAAATGTAAATTCGCTTTTATATATTCTTTATATAAAAAATGTAAGTTATTTTTAGAAAAGAAACAATTCCTATTTTTAAAACCGGGAATAAAATACAAATTTTTATCCATGTATTTTGCTAAGACTTGCTCAATAGAATCTCTTAAATAAATAATAGTATTTGAATGAAGTTTAGAGCCTAGATAATATTCGTTATCTGATTGATCTATCAGATAAATTATTTCATTAAACTGTATTTTAGTTAAAGGGAATTGTTTTAGAAAAAAATCTAATATCATTAAGTTTGATTCATTAAAGATTACTAAATCGTCGAAATATTTTATTGAAAATGTATGATATATATCCTTTATAAAATCGCATATTATACTGCCTGTATCCGTATAATGACTTAATTCATTTTTTTTCATACGTTGAATTAATATTTTGCTTATTTCATAATTAGTATTGAAAATATCGTATAAATATGTGGTATGATATTCGTTATCAAAAGATAGTGCTTTAATAATTTTAGGTTGTTCATTATTTTTTATATATACTTCAATATGATTAGGAATTAATAATTTTTTTGCTTCTTTTATTATTTCATTTTTATAGAAACTCAAATTATAATTATGTTTTAAATATAATAGTGAACTTCTACTACGATTAAAAAAAAATCATCATTATTTAATATATAATCAGGTATATTAAATTTATCTTTATTATTTCCACAAAATATTAATGTCGCTCTTTCATATATATCATCTGGAAATTTGTAATTATCATCATCTAAAAAATCAACATAATCTTCTTGATTATAATAATTATATATAGATGCTAGTAAATCATTATGTATGTAATTGTCTTCTTTATTAATATAACCTGTTGTTAATAATCTTTTATAATAGTTTTCTGTTTTTTGTTTCAAAGTTTTGATAAAACTCAGTTTTTGTTTTCTTGAGAGTTTTTTAAATCTTTTATTTTTTTTTAAAATTTGAATTAAGTTATAATTTGTATTTAGAGAAGAATAAAAAGAGAAAATATCAAATTCATGTTTGAATATTTTTAAAATATTAAATATGTTTTC
Organism: Bacteroidota bacterium; assembly: GCA_024206165.1. Classification (GTDB taxonomy): domain Bacteria; phylum Bacteroidota; class Bacteroidia; order Cytophagales; family Amoebophilaceae; genus JAAGZN01. The sequence continues at coordinate 573 of JAAGZN010000338.1, read as the reverse complement.
ACCTTTTATGACTCCGCATTCTTTTAAAGACTGTCCTAGTTTTTCGCTTAAGATTCTTTTATTAAAAATTATTTTATTGGAAAAGCTTTTATTTTGTATTAATCTTGCTTTATCATTGATGCAATTAATGAATAAGATTCCGATAACAAAAAACAAGTTGCGATTCAATTTCATTTAAATTAGGTGCTGGTTATAGATTTTAATGCCTCAATTATGATGTAATAATATTAAAATATTCTTGAAAATTGATAATATTTAAGCTATATTATTTAGTTGATAGAATTTTTTGGTGTTTGCATCTCTTAGGTATACGTCTATTATTTCATATAGTTTGGTTTTTGTTTCTTTGTCTATGGATTGTATTGCTTGGACTCTGTCCATTAATGGTTTATCATATGAGGAGTAGTTTGTATTGCCTAAGAGATAGTCTGATGTTATTTTGAAGAGTTGGCATATCTTTAGGGCTGCTTCTATTGATGGTAGATTTATGTTTCTTTCATATTTACTTATTATTGATTCTGAAATTCCTAGCCTTGTTGCTAATTCATATCTGGACAAGTTGTTTTCTTTTCT
>JAAGZN010000027.1 GCA_024206165.1 Bacteroidota bacterium | reverse complement strand
CGCTGCTAAAACATGTGGTAAAGAAACATTTACCTATTCCTAAAGCGAGCGCTGCCGTGATTTTCGCACGTCTTTCGCTGCTGTAGAACATGCAGTAAAGAAATAATTACCTTAACCTAAAGCTAGCGATGCCGTGCTTTTCGCAGGTCTTTCGCTGCTATAGAACATGCAGTTAAGAAATAATTACCTAAACCTAAAGCTAGCGATGCCGTGCTTTTAGCAGGTCTTTCGCTGCTAAAGAACATGAAGTTAAGAAATAGTTGCCTTGGGCCTAAAAGCTAGCGATGCCATGCTGTTCGCAGGTCTTTCGCTGCTAACAGATTTAGTACAAAAAATAATTGGCTATGGGCCTAAGGGCAAGCGATGCCGTGCTTTTCGCAGGTCTTTCGCTGTAATTTTGTTGGTTTGGCCAAAAAATTTTGCAGTAAGAGTACATTTCTTAGCCAAACTCCTGATATCTGTTATAGTATTTTTTGTATATTGCTGATAATAGGCTTGAAAAATTGTGTGTACTGCCCTCAGAAAAGCTTCCCACGGGACCCGAGGGAGTGTTGCAATTTTT
>JAAGZN010000337.1 GCA_024206165.1 Bacteroidota bacterium | reverse complement strand
CATCTGTATGGGCTGACATGGCAAACTGAAAACTGGACGTTTGGGCATCTGTACGGGCTCACATTGCAAACTGAAAACTGGACGTTTGGGCATCGGTACGGGCTGACATGGCAAGCTGAAAACTGGACGTTTGGGCATCTGTAGGGGCTGACATGGCAAACAGAAAACTGGTTGTCTGGGCATCTGTACGGGCTGACATGGCAAACAGAAAACTGGGTGTCGGGGCATCGGTACGGGCTGACAAAGCAAACAGAAAACTGGGTGTCTAAGCATCTGTACGGGCTGACATAGCAAACAGAAAACTGGGGGTCTGGGCATTTGCACGGGCTGAAATAGCAAACAGAAAACTGGTTGTCTGGGCATCTGTACGGGCTGACATGGCAAACCGAAAACTAGGTGTCTGGGCATCGGTACGGGCTGACATAGCAAACAGAAAACTGGTTGTCTAAGCATCTGTACGGGCTGACATAGCAAACAGAAAACTGGGTGTCTAAGCATCTGCACGGGCTGACATAGCAAACCGAAAACTGGTTGTCTGGGCATCTGTACGGACTGACAAGGCAAATAGAAAACTAGGTGTCTGGGCATCGGTACGGGCTGACATAGCAAACAGAAAACTGGGTGTCTAAGCATCTGTACAGGCTGACATAGCAAACAGAAAACTGGGTGTCTGGGCATCGGTACGGGCTGACATAGCAAACAGAAAACTGGGTGTCTAAGCATTTGTACGGGCTGACATAGCAAACAGAAAACTGGGTGTCTGGGCATCGGTACGGGCTGCCATAGCAAACAGAAAACTGGTTGT
>JAAGZN010000336.1 GCA_024206165.1 Bacteroidota bacterium | reverse complement strand
TGTTTCTTATAGTTCCCCATGAAACTTAGTGAAAACTTGGCCCCGCAATAAGAGATCACCTTAATTTCTTATAAAGTACGCCTTTGCCATGCAAAAAAACAATCCTGTTTGCTCTAAGACTTTGTACACATACGTATTATAACAGTTCTGTCCATGGGAACAGCCTAGAACATATTACACCGAGGGTTTTTTTATAGTTCTCAATGAAACTTAGTGAAAACCTAGCCCCGCAATAAGAGATCACGTCAATTTTTTATAAAGTACTCCTTTTGCATGGACTAAAACGATTCCGTTTGCTCTAAAACGTTGTAAACATATGTAATACAATGGGTCTGTCCATGGGAACAGCGTAGATTTTATTACACCGAGGGTTTCTGATAGTTTCCAATGGAAGTTAGTGAAATCTTAGCCCCGCATTAAGAGTTCACCTTAATTTGTTATAAAGTACTCCTTTTGCAAGGAATAAAACGATTCCGTTTGATCTAAAACGATTGTAAACATACCTATTACAACAGTTGTGTCCATGGGAACAACCTATAACTTATTACACCATGGGTTTCTTATAGTTCCCCATGAAACTTACTTAAAACTTTGCCCTGCAATAAGAGTTCACCTTAATTACTTATAAAGTACCCCTTTTGCGTGAAATAAAACGATTCCGTTTGCTCTAAAACATTTTAAAAATACGTTTTACAACAGTTCTGTCCATCGGAACAGCCTAGAACTTATTACACTGAGGGCTTCTTATAGTTCCTCGTGAAACTTAGTGAAACCTTAGCCCTGCAATAAGAGTTCACCTCAATTTCTTATAAAGTACGCCTTTTGCATGGACTAAAACAATTCCGTTTGCTCGAAAACGTTCTAAACATACGTATTACAAGAGTTCTGTCCATAGGAACATCCTTGAACTTATTACACCGAGGGTTTCTTATAGTTGCCAATGAAACTTAGTGAAAACTTAACACCGCAATAAGAGTTCACCTCAATTTCTTATAAAGTACGCTTTTTGCATGAAATAAAACGATGCCGTTCCCTCTAAAACGTTGTAAAGCTACGATTTAAGACAGTTCTGTCCATGGGAACAGGCTAGAACTTATTACACCTAGGGTTTCTTA
>JAAGZN010000335.1 GCA_024206165.1 Bacteroidota bacterium | reverse complement strand
TCACCAACTCAACTTCTGACACTGCCCACCTGGTAGTCCCGGACGGGTTCCAGGCGAGGGCGTGCCAGGGGATGGGGGACGAGTCTGAGTGGGGGGTCAGCACCGAATGGAGTGGTGCTGCCAGTGATGCGTGCCAATGGAACGATGCCCAGACATGACCATCACTGCCATGTGTATGAACCAGCTGCGGGAGGCTGTGTGATTGGTAGTGAAACTCAGACATGGCGGTCCCCACCTGGCGCTCGGCTGGCTGAGAGGCGGCCAAGGTCAGGGAGGGGGAACGAATCTGAGTGGGGGGTCAGCACCGGATGTATTGGTGCTGCCATTGGCAACGTGTCATGGAATAGCTGGAACACGGCTGGAGGCGGGAAGTCGTGCTAGATAATGAGACTCAGACATGACGGTCCCCACCTGGAGCACTGGCGCGTGACAAGGCAGCCAAGGGCCGGGATGGAGGCGAGTCTGAGTGGGGGGTCAGCACCGGATGGTTTGGTGCTGCCACATGTTGGAGACGTGAATCAAGAGACGGGTTCAACCAAGTAAGAGTCACTCAGAGTCTACTGATCCCACCTGATGTGGCACGCAGTGACCCGAGGCAGGCCACCTGAGTGGGGGGTCAATGCTGATGTTATGCATTGCCTCCAGCACTACGTGCTATCAGAGTGGCTCAGGTACAGGTCGAAGGAGGAACTCGTATTAAAGATTCATCTCTGACTTGCCCACCTGGTAGACTTCCGCCAGGCTTGCCACGTAGCGCGCCGGCAGGCCACCTGAGTGGGGGGTCAATGCTGATGTCGATGCATTGCCTCTAGCACTACGTGGCATAAGAACAGCCAAACATAGATCTCGACCGGAAGGAGGAGTTAATTCGAGTCAAGGAATTCATCACTGACTTGCCCACCTGGCAGACTCCCGCCGGGCTTGCCACGTAGTGCGCCAGCAGGAGGCCACCTGAGTGGGGGGGTCAATGCTGGTGTCCATGCATTGCCTCTAGCACTATGTGCTGTCAGAGCCTCGACCGGCGGGAAGAAGAGGCCCAGCGAATTAAAACTCATCTCTGACTTGCCCACCTGGTAGACTCCTAGAACGAGAACGTGTACTCGGAGTCGGTGGCGAGGTTCCAGTCCACCTGCCCGCAGGCCTGCAACAACCGCGTCAGCATAGACCAGCTAGAGAGAACGTACCAGCTGGCGGTTGGGGGCCCGAGTGAAAGGGTCGATGCAGTGGTCGAACGGTGCGAAGGACAAGAGGTCGTGGTGCTGCGCCCAGTGAGCCACCACACCACCGGGCGGGACGCGCACGAAGCACGTGCGCCAGAACCCGCCCACGCCGGCGCTCTTCCAGCACCAATCCTCGATGCCGTGCTTGTACTTCACGTGGCGCTCGATGCGCGCCGACACGCCGATCTCGCGCGAGTCTTTGGACTTGAAGTCGACCGGGCACATGTAGCAAGAGCGAG
>JAAGZN010000334.1 GCA_024206165.1 Bacteroidota bacterium | reverse complement strand
ATTTTATTTTTATAAATTAAATATTAAATAAAAGTGATAATTTATTTGGTAAAGTCATAGAATTCAAGATGTATCTAAAACCGGTTATTTTCATACAGAAAAGACCGATTATCAGATATTCTTCAAATGGAAGTAGTATATGTATTTATTTCTTGGTGATTTTTAAAATTAAATTAATGCTTTGGAAGATAAGTATTAATTTAAAAACAAGAAGAAGATTCCAAAATATTATAAACATTAAATAATGTTATCCCATTTTACTATTCATAATATCATCTATCATCTCTTTCATATGCTCTACTGTTCTTGGAGATTCTAATTCAGTAGAAATTCTAGGATTTGCATTCTCAGAAACAAGTAATGATATTTTCCAATTATGTACTACTCCTCTTAAAGTGATATTTTGCACAAAATCATTTTTATGAGACCAAGTTTGTGTACCTTTTGATAATAAAAAATCATTTTCTTTTTCACCAGCTAACTTTTTAGCATTAAAGATTTTTTTCATTTGTGGAATTCCGTGCATAAGCTCTTTAAAAGTTTCTCCTATTTTTGAAGCTGAAATATCTTTTTTCACAGAACCTATTCTCAGAATATTTTTATTCATCAATCTGAATAATTTTTTTAAGAATGCGAAAAAGGAATTTGGATACTCGATATTATTAGGTTTACAACCAATAATCACTTTAGTGGGTATTTTAAAATTTTTAATATTTTCATTTCCTTCATTTACTAATGATATGACATTTTTATTAATAGTATCCAAAACTCCTTTAGGGTTCTTATCTAAACTACATCCAAAAATACTCTTTTCAATAGCTGAAATTATATTTGGATAGACTTTTCTCTGTTCATCCATAAATCTTTTAGTAGCATCAATACCTTTTAGAGGTGTACCAACTAAAATTAATCCACAAATTTCAAAATTTGAGTTATTAACTAATTTATTTAGCAAATTTATTCCAATTATTCCCCCTTGACTATGTCCAACTATTAATAATTTATGTTTCTTTTTCTTGGAATATAAGCCTAAATATTCTGACAATTTTTTTTCAACCTCATTTGTTTGCTGATTGATACTTTTTGTACATGAATCAAATCTTTTTCCAGAAATCAAATTTATTCGACCATTAAATTTTTGTTCTGCTAAGTTTTTAATAATACTAAAAAAATCCCCTTCTTTTCCTCCCAATCCATGAATAAATAATACTGTTAATTCTTTTTGTTTTTTATGTTTTTTATTTCGTAGTTCAATGATTTTAATAGAATTGGGATATTCCTTATTTTTTTTAAAATACTTTTCTTTATGTTTCTTAATATCATCAATCTTTAATTCAATAAAAGAAATATTTTTATTTGAATAAGCTAGATTTACCCAGTCTTGAGTAGAAATTATATATTTATTAGATATCAACTCAACATAGTTAACATTATTACGATCGATACCTGCTACACTTTCAGAATAATTAATATTTGATTTGCTAGGAGGCATTCTTCTTGAACATGAATACCATGTAAAAAGAGATATTGATAGAACTATAAATAAAAAATTCTTTCTTTGAATCATAATAGTATTTCTCGATTTCAAAAGGTTTTCTTATTTATAATATAATAATTCTAAGAATAAATATCAAGATTTACCCAATAATAAAATTCGTTTTGATAAATCAAAATAAAAAGACATATTTAGAAAATTATTTTTATTATAAAACTTCATCTTTCATATATTTTCATTGATAATTATTAAGATCGGAAATATTAGTAATTAAATCTTGTATAGTTTTATATAAAATATCGCTTTCCAGCTCTGCTTTAATTCTTTCTTGCTCATATTTAGAAACTAAAACAGAGACTTTCCAATTATGTACGACATCATTTAAAACTATTTCTTCTATATATTTATTTTTATGTGGCCATTTTTGATTTTCTTTTGAAATTAATAAGTCATTTTTATCACTTCCAGTAAACTCTTCAGAACTAAATAAGTTTCCTTTAGAAACAACTTTTTTAAAATCAAATAATGTTTTTAAACTAATTTTCGAAAGCAAATTGTTAAATAAAGCATGATAGTTTATAAGATTATTTTTTATAAGATTTGGAATTGTTAGTATAAAACTTTTTAGAGATGCTGGATATTCTATTTCTTTAGGTTTTATTCCTAATACAGTTTTTGTTGCAATACCATTTAATTTGATTATCTCATTTGTTCTATCTATTATTGGAAATAAATTATCTTGCATTAAATCTAAAACTCCTTGAGGCTTGTTTTCTAATTTAAATCCCAATACTCCTTCTTCTAGTAAGTGAATTATAGTGGGATATTCTTTTTTATTTGATTCTATAAACTCTTTAACATAATTTATTCCACCTAAGGGACTTCCTACCAATACTAATCCTCTGATTTCATTATTTTTTTTTTGTAATTTATCTAATAATAATAAAGATATTGGACCACCTTGGCTATGTCCTACTATTATAAATTTATTTTTATTGCTATAATCTATTTTTTTTTGAATTATTGAATAAACTTCTTCTGTTTGTTCATCTAGATTTTTAAATCCAGTATCTAATCTAGTATCATAAATAATATTTATTCTATTTTTAAAATTACCCTTATTTAGTTTATTTACAATATTATTAAATTCTTCTTTGCTGCCTCCTAAGCCATGGATTAATACAAGATTTATCTTTTTATTCTTATTTATGATTTCAGAAGAATTAGGCATATATCTATATATTTTAAAAAATAATAATACGTAATATAGTTTCGAAATATATATAAAACTAATATTGCAAATATACAATTTGATATTTTTTTTATTACAATACTTGGCAATAATTTAATACAAAATTATTAAACTATTATATATAATAAAATAATTACAAAATTATGCTACAATCTAACTTTTCTATTAAAATTTTCTTAGCACTTTTTTTGCTTTCTTCATGCAATAAAGAAAGCACTAAACTTAAAGAAAATGCGAATGAAAATAATAAAAATATCAAAATAATTAATAAAGAAGCAGGCCAATATAGACCTCCAAAAGAATTTAAGTTAGTAGGAATTCGTTCGAAGTTAATGAATAGTATTAAGCATAAATATAAATTAGAAATCAAAGAAATAGTTAAAGGAACTTCTGGAGGAGCTACCTTATATGAAACTTTATGGATATTGAATTTAATAAAAGATAAGAAAGTTGATAATAATGATATTACAAAATTTCTAAAGAAAATAAAGTTAATTTTACAAGAATTAAAAGACGTTAAAAATCACTATAAAAATAACGATATATGGGGTATAGGATTTAAGGATATATACTCAACATTATTATCTAAAAATGTTAAGTCTAATAAATTACCAATTAATCAAAAAAAGAAATTATTAAAAACATTTCTAAATTCATTAAAGAAAGATTTAAATCCAAATCAAAGAAAATTAATAGATGAGATACATCAAGAATATTTAGGAATTGAGTCTATAAAAACAGAAAGCCCAAAGGATCCTTCTATTATATCAAAATTTAAATTTAACTTAGAAGCAAGTGGAATGTTAGTAAGTATTTTAGAACGAGGTATTTTAACTTATCGTCCACATTGGTGGGAATTAACAGATCTCTTTATTAAAGATAAGAGTGGCGTTAAGGCATATTATGAAGCAAAGAATGAATATCAGCGCCCAATTGCACCTATAAGTTTTATAAACAAAACTATCAATATTGTTGCAGATAATAATTGTGTAAAACAAATATTACTTCAATCAGCTGGACCTTCAGAAGGACTATTTAGAGTAGGAGAAGTAAAAGAAAACTTATTTCATCCTTTTATGCCTAAAAATGTAGGAAGATCTTATGGCAAAGAATGGAGGGGCAGGCGCGATGTTAATGATAAAGTTTTATTTTATAATAAACTACATTCCTATTCACAAATTTATAATGATTTTATTAGAAAGAAGATAAACGAATGGAAAAACAATGGAAAACTTCCACAAGTTGGACCAAGATTTTTTGATAGAGCAAAAACAATTGTAACAAAAATAGTATTTGGAGATTCTGAAAAAGAGATGCCTAAAGAAATTTTTGAAATGCTTGATGATGCTAATACACTAAAAAATATTTTAAATAAAAATTATAAAATACCAGAAAAAATAATGGGACCTGTAAAAACTTATTTCAAAAATAATATTAGAAACCCAAAGCCAAACTCTCTTGTAGAATTAGCTGTTAAAAATGAAGAAAAATTTTATTGCCCATATATCAAACGTAAAAAATGCCAGGAAGATGAAATTATGAATCAAATTCCACATTGGATATTTCCTTTGTTAAAAGACTTATTTGCAACTACTCCTAGAACTCTTATGATGATATGTAGTCATCCATATGTACTAAACAAACTTAAAAATGAATTAGAAAGTATTGATATAAAAAATGCTAAAGATATTTATAATGCAAAATACTTAAGAGCATGTGTATTAGAGATATTGAGATTAAATAGTACTGTTATCACAATGTTGAGAAGACTAAATAAAAATTATAGTTTTGATTTAGCTGAAAAATATAAATACAAAAAAAATGATCAATTTTTGATTTTAACAAACTCAGTAAATAGAGAAATTGAAAAATTCAAAAAACCAAATAAATTTAGACCTGATAGATTTATTAAAGATCCTGATCTAGAAAAATCTCATTATGCTATTATGTTTGGTCAAGGCCCTCAAGAATGTCCGGGAAAAGAAATTGGTATTTTTGTTGTAGCTTCTTTCATTGCTCATTATTTAAAAGCATTTAATTATAATATTACAACCACCTTTGATGATAAACAGGTTAACACAAATTATATTGAACAAATGTACAATCCTGGTAAAATTAAGTTTATGCATAAAAATCCTTAGGAAATGTAATAAAATAACTTGGATAATATGATATTAGTGTTATATTTAGGTATGACACAAAAAGAAAAAGAGCTTACAAAAATTCGAAACAAATATTTATCAATAAAAAGTTGTTTAAGCGAGAAAGGACGTCGT
>JAAGZN010000333.1 GCA_024206165.1 Bacteroidota bacterium | reverse complement strand
ACGACGTCCTTTCTCGCTTAAACAACTTTTTATTGATAAATATTTGTTTCGAATTTTTGTAAGCTCTTTTTCTTTTTGTGTCATACCTAAATATAACACTAATATCATATTATCCAAGTTATTTTATTACATTTCCTAAGTCTATAATTGTTCTAAAATATCTCTTGAAATATATAAATTTGAAGCTTCTTTTGAAGGTTTATAGGAGGCTATCAATGAAGCTATAAAAACAGAGGACATAGAATATAAAATATCAAAAAATTTAATTTTAACAGGATAATATTTAATGATAGATGATTGTACTCCTAAAGATATAATCCCTATTTTTTTTTGAATAAAAATTAAAACCAAAGATAAAATTAAACCTAAAAATATACCTAATGTCGAAATCAAAACTCCTTCAAGCATAAATATTTTTTGTATTTGACCTTTTGTAGCCCCTAATGTAAAAAAAATTGCAATATCTTTCTTTTTAGTAATTACAAGCATAGATAAAACAAAATATATATTAATTAAAGCTGCAAGCATTATTATTAAGCAAATTATTGTTAATGCTCTTTTTTCCAATTTCATTGCACTAATAAAACCTTTAGTTTGTTCATCTATATCAAGGGCTTTATAAAGATTGGGTAATTTTATTCTTATTTTTTTTAAAGTTTTTTGAATACTAATATTTGGTTTTATATAAATATCAAGAGAACTAACAATATTTTTTTTATTTAATAAACTCCTTACAAAATCTATAGGTACAATAATATATTTATAATCTGCTTCCTTTTCTAATGAAAAAACACTTGAAACATTAATATTTTTTTGTTTAAACATATTAGCTCGGCCAATCAATCCGGTTGGAATTTTTTTAGGATGTAAAACTTTTATAAAAGAATAATTATCATAAATGTTATATCTTAAACTATATTGTATGCCTCTCCCTATAATGGCCATAGGAGTTTTATTATCTTTTAAAATAAAATTTCCATATATTATATTTTTTTGCAATCTATTATTTTTTAAAAAATTATCAGAAACACCTTTTATTTTTGATATTATTTTACTACCTTCATGCGATAATAAAACGTTTTCCTCTATGACTTTGACTATTTTGAAGATTTCATTTATTTCATAGAGGTTATTTATAAAAAGTTCTTTTTCAGAAAAAAATTTTCCTTTTTTAGGCATTATTTTGATATCTGGTTTCATGGTATTTATTAATGTTTTAGTTAAATCTTCTAAACCATTAAAAACTGATAATGCTATTATTAAAGAAGCGGTAGTTAAAGTGATAGTTATAAAAGATATAATTCCAATTATTTGGATAAAATTATTCTTTTTACCTATTCTTAAATACCTTTTTGATATGAAAAAAGGAAAATTCATGCTTGAAGATAAAAAAAGTTAATGGAAGTATTTAATTTTCAAATATTTATTTGTAAAATATAGGTTATTAATTACTCTATTATGAGTATTAATATTCAAAGTATTTTTGTATTTTTACATATATATTTGTAAAGTTTTTATTTTAATTTTATAAACATTTAATTAATACCTAGTTATGTATTGGACATTAGAATTAGCTTCTCATCTTGATGATGCCCCATGGCCAGCAACAAAATCTGAGTTGATTGATTATGCTAAAAGAAATGGAGCACCTTTAGAGGTAATCGAAAATCTATCGGAGTTGGAAGATGATAGTCAGCCATATCAAAACATTGAAGAAATTTGGTCAGAATATCCTACTAAAGATGACTTCTTTTTCAATGAAGAAGAATATTAATATTTTATTCTTTTTTAATATTTGAGCCATATGTTACATTTGGCTCTTTATTATTTAAATTAGGTTTTTTATAAAATAATACAACAATTTTTATTATTTCTATAATTATATCTTTTTTTCTTTTTAATATTACTGTTATTTTTAATAAACTTAATTTTTTCATTCTCAGCTGGATTAGTAACCTGGAAAATTGAAATATTATCTATTGTTTCATTAAAATTTAACGTATAATTTGTATTTAACTTTAGTTTAAATAAAAGAGGGTTTATATGTTTTGGTATTTCAGGATTAAAATTATATAAAATTATAAAATTGCAATAATTATCTTTTTTAGTTTCAATTAAGTATTCATTTTTACCAATTGGGTATATGTTACCAGTTTCGCTTTCTCGTGGTAAACAAAGAACATGTTGATTTAATATTTTTTTAATTTTAGTACTATCTGTTAATGCCATAATTAAAAATAAACGAACAATTCCATCATATCCAAGATATCTCAAATATAATAAGTCACAAGATTCTTCTATTCCAAAACTTACTTTCACTATTATTCTAGATCTATGATTTTCGAATAAATTCATTTTATTTACTTTATTGGTTTTGTGTTTACATTTGTAATTTATTGGAATATTATTAATGTCTAATTTGCTTCCAAAAATATAATTATCCATATATTCAAATTCTGGTTCATCAATTTTTACAAAGTTATAATATAAACATTTTGATATTTGCCCAATTGAGATATTAGAATTTTGGATATTAAAAATATCTAGTTTTAATTTACTCTTTTTTATATTTCCAATAAAATTTTTTCTTAGTGGCTTAACAAGTATTAATTTATCACTTTTAGAAAAATAAAAATTTTGAATTAATAATTTTATACTATTAGGAATAAATATATCAATTCCTTTAGATAATTTATCTAATCCCCTTTGCATTAAGGAAGGCAAATAGGTTTGACTTGCATTAGTTTCTAATAATTTATATTTGAAATTTTGTTTATTATCCAAACTATATATAAAATATGAATAATTTCCTTTATTACCTTGTTCTGTTTTTATTTTTTTGGAAGTATTATTATCCATTTTAAAACTTTTAGTTGAACAAGATAAAGGGATAATAGCAGTAGTAATAATAAATAAATATTTCATAATACTAATTACGGATTTTGAAAATAATACTTTGTAATTTTATTATTAATTATTTAAAAACAAAAAAATATATTGTATTTTTTTGGCATTATTATTAATGATACGTTTTAAATTGGATTTTATTGTATATGTTTTGATTGTTTTGCAGTATTTTCAGATATTACTAAATCTTAAATTTAATATTTAGTATAATATAGTTTTTCTATTTTAAAATATTTTCGAAATCTGTCCCTTTTAAATGAAAAGAATTGGTTTTAGATACAATTTGAGCTGTGTCTACTATTATTTTATCCTTTTTTCATCATCCTTTTTCTTTCACTGGGATCAAGGTACATTTTTCTTAGTCTTATATGATTAGGAGTCACTTCAACTAATTCATCATTTTCAATATATGTTAATGCCTGTTCTAAAGAAAGTTTTCTAGGAGGTACTAATTTAATGCCATCATCTTTAGAAGCTGCTCTCATATTTGTTAATTGTTTTCCTTTTAAAATATTAACTTCTAAGTCATTGCCTCTATTATGTTCACCAACGATCATACCTTCATAAACTTCTTCACCAGGTTCAACAAAGAGCGTACCTCTATCTTCTAAATTTGCCAAAGAATATCCTATTGCTTTACCTTTACCTAAAGAAATCAAAACACCATTTCTAATCTTTTCAATAACTCCTTTATATGGCTGATAGCTATGAAATAATCTAGTCATCATACCTGTTCCTCTTGTTTCTGTCATAAATTGATTATGATAGCCAATTAAACCTCTTGATGGAGCATAAAATATTAATCTTGTTTTACCACCAGCAGAAGATTTCATATCTTGCAATTCTCCTTTTCTTAGACCAAAAGCTTCCATTACTGATCCTGAATATTGCTCATCAACATCAACAACGACTTCTTCAATTGGTTCTAATTTTTTTTCTTGATCATCAGTTTTAAATAATACTTTAGGCCTACTAACAGAAAGCTCAAATCCTTCTCTTCTCATATTCTCTATCAATATACCTAATTGAAGTTCCCCTCTTCCACTAACTTCAAAAGCATCATTAGTTTCATTAGAAGCGACTTTTATAGAAACATTACTTTCGGCTTCTTTTAATAGTCTTTCATAAATTAGTCTGCTAGTAACACTCTTGCCATCTTGACCTGATAATGGAGAATTATTTACTGAGAAAGTCATCGATAACGTTGGAGGATCAATTGGTTGAGCTTTGATCGGTTTTGTTATGAATGAGTCGCAAATTGTATTTGATACAGTGGCTTCCTTTAGTCCTGCAATAGCAACAATATCTCCGGCAAATGCTTCATCTATTGGATTTCTTTTTAAGCCTTCATATGATAGTAATTTAATTAATTTTCCAGATTCAATGGTATTTCCATCTAAATCTAAAGATTTTATAGACATATTAACTTTAGCTTTTCCACTTTGAATTCTTCCTGTTAATACCCTCCCTAAATATGGTTCAACATCTAACATTGTAATAATCATAGAAAAAGGGGCTTTTTCATCAAATTTAGCTGGTTTTATATTTTCTATTATAGATTCAAAAACAGGTTTTAAATCTTCTCTAGGCTCACTAAGATCTTTGACTGCCCAACCTTCTTTAGCAGATGAAAAAATAGTTTTAAAATCAAGTTGTTCATCTGTAGCATCTAAAGTCATAAAAAGTTCAAATACTTCATCTATCACTTCTTCAGGTCTTGCATCTGATTTATCTACTTTATTAATGACAACAATTGGCTTAAGACCTAAAGCCAAGGCTTTTGATACAACAAATTTTGTTTGAGGCATTGGTCCTTCTGCTGCATCTACTAATAATAAAACTCCATCAACCATACTCAATATTCTTTCTACTTCTCCTCCAAAATCAGCATGTCCTGGGGTATCAACTATATTTATTTTTGTTCCATTCCAATTTACTGAAGTACATTTTGAGAGTATTGTAATTCCTCTTTCTTTTTCTAAAGCATGAGAATCCATTGCTCTTTCTGCAATTTCTTGATGTGATTCATATATCCCACTTTGTTTAAAAAGTTGGTCTACCATAGTTGTTTTTCCATGATCAACATGGGCAATTATTGCTACATTCCTAAAATCCATATGTACTTTGTATATTTTGGTCTTACTTTATATTGTTTATAATAATATCATTTTATAAATATATAAATAGAAAGTTAATTTTTTTATAGTTTAATTCAAAATTTATTATAAATATACTGCTTATAATTGAACAAAGTTTGATAATCAATTATTACTTTTTGGATTAGGTGGTTTCAAATATATTTAAATTATTATACTATTTTTATTTACATTTAAATTATTTCTAGGTTTTAAGTGAACAAAATATTAAATTTGCAATAAATAAAATAAGCTCAAAAAGTAAAATACAATGAATTATTTTTTAAAACTCAAATTAAATTTAAGTAAAAGTTTATTAAATCTATTAATACTTTTCTTATTAAACTGTTCGAATAATGAAATTCCAGAAGATGATGATGATATATTAAACAATCCAAATATTTCAATTAATAATGATAATAACATTAAAAAAACAGAAATAAAACCTAAAACTCAAAGTTATAATCTTGACAATTCTCAAAATAATATTAGACAATCAATAATAAAACCTCCTTCAAATAATAGTTCTAATAAAAATAATGATAATACTTTTAATTATCATAGAAAAACTACAGAATATGATAATACTCCAATCCAAGAAATCATTGAAAACGAGAAAAATTTCTACAAAAAATATTCTAACACTATTTGTAAATGTATTTGTGGAAAAACATTAAAAAGTCAAAAAATTTCTGAAGCATTTCCTGATTTTGATGATAAAAATTATGTAAAAACAGGAATAATCAATGATACAAAAAAGTCTAGATTAAATGGAAAAGCTACTTATATTAAATGCGATAAATGTAATGCAATCATTACAAATGGAAAAAATAATTCACTTTTAATATGGAACTGCAAATCAAAAGAACATGATGGGAATAGTTATAATATGTGTTTATATTGTACTAATAAACTAAATAAACCCAAAGATAAACAATGTGATTCTTGTTTTGGACATACTATATTTCCAATTATAAATGGAAAATGTAGTTTATGCATTCCTTATTTAAATAGTATGTATTTAACTGATAAAATTCAAAATCAGTTCATTAAGGAAAGCCCAAAATTTAAAAAGTATGATCTTAAGAAGTTAGAAAATTTATATAAAATAAAAAAAGAGAAATTTAATAATGCCGATAAAAGAAGAGAAGATTTTGAAAAAAATCTAAATGAAATAATGATGATATTATTAAAAATTTTAAATAAGAAAGAACAAGCTGATGCAGATCATAAACTTTTTGATGATCAAGTTGATTTTATAAAGATTAAAGATAAAGATACTTTTTTAAAAGATATTGAAAATAAAGCTATAATCACAGAAAAATTTGAAGACTTAACTTTAAAGTCATTATCTTCATTTTTCAATAATTTAAACTTAGATAACAATTATAAACAATATCTAAATGATCTATTAGAATTTATTAAATTTTCTAAGAAATCATTTTCATTCAAATTTAATAATTATTCTTATAGAGGACATCAATTTTATCAAGGTCAAACCCCTCCTCAAGTTGGGAATAAATATTCAGGCTTTTACTTTACTATTGATACTGATATTTATGGAATTATTAAAAAAACTATTGGTCATATTGGGCTTTAATTTTTGTAAAAATATTTAAAATTATTTTTATACTTACTAAAAAAGTATTATATTTAGTACTTAAAATAGTTTATTATGAATAATATTTGGTATTGCTACTAAAGAATAGTTTTGGTAAATTTGTATATTCACCAAAGCAAAAAATACAAATGATAAACAAACAATGCCCTAAGGATCTGTAATTTAATAACCTAAATGATTGGCTATGCAGAATTTTCAATGGTATAATTCCATTCAGGATGAAATTTGTCGCCATTAATGTTTATAGCATCCATATCCTTTTTCGTAACTTCTATCCCTTTTTCGT
>JAAGZN010000332.1 GCA_024206165.1 Bacteroidota bacterium | reverse complement strand
AGAAATAGTAAACCGAGCTATGCAATAAAAATGGCAATAATAACAGGAATCGTTAATTTAAAAAATGGATTTTAAAAAAGATACTTCATGAGAGGAAACCTTTTTTATAACTTTTTATAGGTAGGCCAGACTTTTGCAGCCTTTACATTAGTATCATATAAAAATTAGATGAAAATTAGCTATTTTCATCTAATTTTCTGAATTGAATTATTTATAGATTCATGAAGGGAAGAAAGTAGTTAAAGGTAAACTATCTTTGCAGCCAGGTTTTTAAGCCTATGAGGCGAATCAGACCTTTAACTACTTATCTATTGACAATTAAGACTATATAGGATTTCAGGTTACAAAGCCTAATATTAAGGTTTCAGTCTCGTCAATAGTTTTTTTTAACCTCTAAATTTAATTATTTTTTATTATGAATGATACTAATTTTAATTTTTTTTGCGGGATAGATATCTCTAAGAAAACTCTAGATTTTACTTTTATTGATAAGAGTAAAAATAAACTTTTTTCTTTACAAACATATAACAATAAAAGAGGGATTAAAAAATTATTAATTCATTCAAAAAAATATAATATAGATTTAGATAAAACTTTATTTTGCTGTGAAAATACAGGTATTTATACAATAGTTTTAGCTAATTTATTTCATGAATATAATTGTAAATTATGGATTGAGAATGCTATTACAATAATTAAATCTAACGGAATAACCAGAGGTAAAAATGATTTGATCGATTCTTATAGAATAGCTTTATATGCTCTTAGATATAAAGACAAATGTATTTTATGGAAACCAAATAATAAAAATTTAGAAAAGATCAAGCATTTATATGCATTGAGAGATAGATTACAAAAAACAATAAAACTTTTAACAGTCCCTTTAAATGAAGCTTTAAATATTATAGATAAAAAATTTCATAATCAATTAATAAAATCAAGTGAAACATCTTTAAAGGCAGTAAAAGAAGATTTAAAAAGAATTGATAAAGATTTAGAAGATATAATTACAGAAGATGAAGAACTAAATAAAAATTATGAATTAGCAATATCTGTTCCTTGTATAGGAAAAGTATCAGCAATATATTTGTTGATGTGTACAGATAATTTCAGTAAAATAAAAACATATCGCAAAGGAGCCTGTTATGCAGGTATAGCGCCTTTTGAACATAGTTCAGGATCAAGTATAAGAGGCAGAACGAGAGTTTCTCAAATGGGCAACAAATTTCTTAAAAAGTTACTTCACATTTGTTCATTATCTGTCCTTAAACATAAAAAAGGAGAATTATATGATTATTTTAAAAGAAAAAGGGAAGAGGGAAAACATACAATGAGTATTTTGAATGCTCTTAGAAATAAATTATTGAATAGAGTTTTTGCTTGTGTAAATAATGGAATTGAATATAATCCAAATTATTTAAAACAATCAAATTAACTTATTGCTTAATTAAAATAGATGTTTTTGAAGATGTTAATTAGTGGTAAACTTTATCAAATAAAAATAAAAAATAAAAGTTTTCCTCAATTAATATCTAGGGGTATGAATATAATTTTAGAAATATTTTAGATGCTAAATGTGCTATATCAAAAATTGTAAATAAATGTGTTTGTTTTTTTGCTTTTTTGATAGGATTCGCCTCCAATATATAGAAATTAAAAATTAAAAAAATTTGAATTTTTCATAAAAAAGTCCTATTTTTGTTTGGGGTCGACTGGAATTGACGGTAAGATCAGATCCAGTGTAAGCATGTGGGGTGTTGTAAGTATTGCCTCTAAAACTAAACTTTCGAACTTTGTCTTAACTGGCGAAGCTATTCTTACTGAGGAATTCAGAGTAAGAAGAAGAAGAAAACTTTCTCTTCTTAAGAAAAGAGTTCCTGTTGCAGCTTAATTTAGAATTAAGTAGTAACTGTCTCCCTTGTTTCTTTGTCCTGCAGGGATAAGATGAGACATTCATAAAGCAGGTCTAGTTAATATAGTTGATGTGATATATTAATGAAACTTAAGCATCTAAGGATGATTTTAGGTAAGTTGCTGACCTTGGTTATCATGAAAAATAATAGTAACTAAACATGTAGAAAACATTGTGACCAGCTTAGTCGGACGAGGGTTCGAATCCCTCCGACTCCACAATAAATAATGTATTATCAAAAATTGATTTTTTAGATTTCAAATATATTTCACCAAATTTATAATTCTATAATCATTTTAAGTTTCAATTAAAAAATATATTTATTAAATTGATTATTAGGAAATGTAATAAAATAACTTGGATAATATGATATTAGTGTTATATTTAGGTATGACACAAAAAGAAAAAGAGCTTACAAAAATTCGAAACAAATATTTATCAATAAAAAGTTGTTTAAGCGAGAAAGGACGTCGT